>QHOF01000023.1:2265-6250 GCA_003219335.1 Verrucomicrobiota bacterium
GACCCGGCCGAGACCAAACTCGCCTTGCGCAAAGCGCTTCAAGAAAGGCATGATGCTGGATACTGGATTCTTGATGCTGGATAAAAACAAGCGCGGAACTAGCTCCCTCTAGCGTCCAGCATCAAGCATGGCGATTTTTCGCGCGAGATAAGCCGAGAAATATCCGGCGTGGCGCTTTTGCAACTCGGGGCGCCGCCAATCCTTGCCAGTGAGAATCTTCCGGCAATTTGGCGCGCCGCATTTGCATTCGACGGAATAATCCTCGTCATCGGTCATGGCCCAATCGTGAGTAAGTTCTTCGCCGGCGCGGATGTCGCGCATGGCGACGAACGTGATCTCTCCGCGCACGCCGAGACTCGCATCGCACGAGTGGTTCGAATACAACATCGACAACTCGCGCTCTTCATCCGTCACGGGCGCAATGAAGAGATCGTCGTCGATCTGAATTTCCACCGGGCCGAGCTTCGGCACGATCTCGCGCTGCAAAACCTCGCGCGTCACAATGTGCCCGCCTTTCACCGCAACGATTTCGTCTTTGGCAATGTCCGCAGTCGCAAACAAACCACGCCCGTGAATTTTACTCTCGCGCACTTCTGTTTTCGGCGAGAGATAAGATAGCCGTATCATCGCGCAAAATAGCCAAGGTGGAACGCGTTGTCCTCAACGCGTTGGCAGAGTATTCCCGAAAGCTTTCGGGGCTGATATTTGCGCCTTCGGCGATTGCTCTTGGCAATCGTCTTCAGAGAAGCCGATCCATCTATGAACTGTCGCGGACTTCGGAGAGCGGGAGCATAATCAAGCGACAGATTAGTTGTAAAGGCGTTCGCCGCGGCGAACGCCTTCATTTTGCTTCGGCGGTTGACACATCCGCCGCCACAACGTTGCGTTCATCCTTCGCTTGCATGAAAAATCGTGCACCCGCCATCGCATTCATCTTCGTCACCGTCATGCTCGACATGCTCGCGCTGGGATTGATCGCGCCGGTGTTGCCGAAATTGATTTTGAACTTTCTAGGCGGCAATGCGGCCAGCGCGGCAAGCTGGCTTGGAATTTTCGGCACAGTTTTCGCACTGATGCAGTTTTTCTTTTCACCGGTGCTGGGCGTTTTGTCCGATAAATTTGGCCGACGCCCGGTTATTCTGCTGTCGAATCTCGGCCTCGGCCTCGATTACATCGTAATGGCGCTCTCTCCTACAATCGGCTGGCTGTTTCTTGGACGCGTCATTTCCGGAATCACGGCATCGAGTATTCCAACCGCGATGGCGTACATCGCCGATGTTGTTCCGAAAGAAAAACGCGCAGGCGCCTTTGGCATGATCGGCGTCGCGTTCGGTCTCGGTTTTATTCTCGGCCCGGCGATTGGCGGCCCGCTCGGGGACATCAGCCCGCGTCTGCCGTTCTGGGTCGCCGCTGGATTTAGCCTGGCAAATTGGTTTTACGGTTACATCTTCGTCCCCGAGTCGCTGCGGCCCGAGCATCGACAGGAATTCGCGTTGCGCCGCGCGAATCCGATGGGCGCGCTGGTGTTGCTCCGATCGCATCCGGAGTTGTGGAAACTCGCGACGCTCCAGTTTCTTGCCTACGTCTCGCACGAGGTCTTCGTGATTTGGGCGCTGTACGCGATTTATCGGTACGCGTGGAGCCAAAGCATGATCGGTATTTCTCTTGCGATCGTGGGCATTTTCACAGCAGCGATTTCCGGCGGACTCACCGGGCGAATTGTGGCATGGCTTGGTGAACGCCGCACACTTTACATTGGACAGTTTTTCGGCGCGCTGGGAATGGTCATCGCCGGCCTCGCCAGAACCAGCGTGCTTTACATTGTTTCAATCCCGGTGATTTCAATGTGGAACATCTCCTTCCCCGCAGCGCAGGGAATGATGACCCACCGCGTGAGCGAACGCGAGCAGGGCGAATTGCAAGGCGCAATCCAGAGCCTCCGCTCCATCGCATTCGTTATTGGACCGTTTCTGTTTTCAGGAATATTCGCGTGGTTTATCAATCCAAAACACTCGTTTCATATTCCGGGCGCTCCGTATTATCTGGCAGCAGTCTTGTTGTTCACCGCGATGTTGCTCGCGACGCGCGTGGAGCAACCGCAATTTGAACAGCCCAGCGAGAAACCAATCGAACCGGGCGAAGCTGCGCCGCCGGGAGGAATTGCCTCGGGCGCAGTTGCGCCTGTTGTCGATCCAGCAGAAGAAAATGTTTGAGCAGTCGCGGCATGTGACCTATTTGGAGTGCGGTGACATGTCACCGCACTCAAAGCGCGGACGTGTCCGCGCACTCCAAAGCCAGCGACAAATATGAAAGCGAGCATGCGTTGTGCGAGCGTTGCGATTGCGATCTGTTCCTGGATCGCGATCTCGAATCATTGCGCGTTCGCCGCGGTGGCGACGAAGACCGATTCGGCGCAAAGCGAGTGCCCGTTCCATTCCAAACCGGCAAAGCAAAAACAGCAATCATCGCAGATGCAATGCTGCAAAATCCTGCGTGCTGTTGTTCTCGCGAAAACAAAAAGTTGGGCGCGCGATCACTCAGATTTTTCGGATGTCGATCTTCGCGTTGAAGAGTTCGCGCTCGTTGCGCTTTTATCCAACGCGCGGGCATCATCGTCTCTCGACACAGGGCCGCCCGGCGCGCATTCATTCGCTGAATTAATCTTGCAACGGAGCCTTTTCGCTCACGCTCCGCCGTTTGTCGTCTAGAACGCGAACATCTGCGTTCTGTTTGTAGGGCAACCGCTCCGGTTGCTGTTCTTCCAGCCTGGCAGGCAAGGCGCCTGCCCTACAACCAGAAATGACAAAACCATTTTCAATTTTAATCGCGAGCGCGATGACGTTCGCCGCGATTGCAAAGGTAGGGGCGATTGACCCCCATCGCCCGCATGGCGAGCACGAGCACCCGCCTTCGCAAAACTACGGCGTGGCAGGCGAGCAAGAGCATGAGAAGAAACAGAAATACACGTGCCCGATGCATCCCGAAGTCATAAGCGATCATCCGGGCAATTGTCCGAAATGCGGGATGAAACTCGTGCCGGTGAAACAAGAAAAACGTCGAACGTCCAACGCTCAACATCCAACGTCGAACTCAGAGCACGTGATGCACGATGCAAACGAAATGGCGATGTCGCATCATGATCAAGGCGGCCATGAGATGCACATGGAAATGCATTCTTCCGTCAACATCGCCGATCCAATGAACCGCGAGGGCTCGGGCACGAGCTGGCTGCCGGATTCGGGTCCGATGTATGGCCGCATGTTCATGTTCGGCGACGACATGCTCATGTTGCACGGCGCAATTTTCCCGCGTTACACCAATGTGAGCACCCAGCGCGGCGATGATCGCATCGATGCCCCGAACTGGATCATGGGGATGTATTCGCATCCACTCGGCGACAGCACGCAACTTGGCGCACGCTTAATGATGAGTCTCGATCCGCTCACTGAAGGCGGCCGCGGTTATCCGCTGCTCTTTCAAAGCGGCGAATCGTGGCACGATCAGCCGTTGCACGACCGACAACACCCGCACGATCTCTTCGACGAACTCTCGCTAAGTCTGTCGCAAAAATTCGATCACGATCTGAGCGCGTATTTTTATTTCGGTTATCCGGGTGAACCGGCGCTCGGTCCGCCCACATTCATGCATCGCCCGTCCGCGATGGATGATCCGGACGCGCCGATTGGGCATCACTGGCAGGATTCGACGCACGTGACCTTCGGCGTCGCCACTGCCGGGCTTGCATGGAAAAATATCAAAATTGAAGGCAGCATTTTCACAGGGCGTGAGCCGGACGAAGACCGTTACGATTTTGATCGGCCGCGTTTCGATTCATTCAGCGGCCGCGTTTCGTGGAACCCGATGCAAAATCTGGCGCTGCAAGCTTCGTTCGGTTACATCAAAAGCCCGGAAGCTCTCGAACCTGAACTCAAACGTCATCGCACCACGGCATCTGTCATTTACAACCTCCCGCTCGGCTACGATA
>QHOF01000023.1:6286-7617 GCA_003219335.1 Verrucomicrobiota bacterium
ATCGTTCCTGATCGAATCAAATTATCAGCGCGGTCGCGACACAGTTTATGTGCGCTGGGAACGTGTGGAAAAATCCGGCCACGAACTCGTTCTCAATCCACCAGACGAATCGCGAGGCTTTCCAGTGAGCGGTTACACCATCGGCTACGTACGCGATTTGTCGCACGGCAACGGCCTCGACATCGGGCTCGGGACGCAATTCACCATCAACAATCGCCCAGACACTCTCGACCGCTACTACGGAGACGATCTCGGTTACGGTTTCGAATTTTTTCTCCGCATCCGCCCGTCCCTCCACAGTCACGGCGCGCGCGAACGTGCGGAGCATGTGGCTGGCATGCTGAAGTGATGGTCGGAATAAGCACGAGGTCGCCTCTTCTCTTTGCCGAGTATTCAAATCGCTCCTGCCTCAGCTGAGAAGCTCGCGAGGTTTTCTCGCGAATTTCCAGCCACTCCAAATTATCACTCGTAGCTTTTCCGCTATTGGCGAGGCCTAGCTGTAGGACAAGAACTCGGTGATGGCTTAGCTCTCGGCTTAGGTATTGAAGTTGGTGTTGCGCACGGCATGTACAGAGCCATCATCCACGTACATCGCGGTGAGGTCGTCGAAACCGTCCTGGTGCACCAAGAACTTGACGGGTACGGTCTGCCCTGCGTACGCCGTCATGTCCACCTGCGTGTTGACAAACCCCTGCGTAGTATTAGTCCCATTGAAGATCGTTTGCAGGATGGTCCCGTTGGTATCGGTGATGTAGGCATCCTGCCAATCGTAACGAATGTTATCGCTGGTGCAGTCCTGGTGCCAGAAGCTTAGCGTGCTCTGACCAACTGGAACTATGAACTGTTGATAGAAGGAGCTGTCGCCGCTCAGCTCGCTCCCATTGCCGCAAAACTGGGTTTCATTTTTCAGAATCGTTTTTCCCTTGCCTGACTGTTATTGTTGGGGTTGTGGTTCGAAAGAGAAAAAGAAACTCCTGGGCAAGGGCTAAGGGGTGTAGAGCTCGGCCAACGCGGTCGGGATATAGTTGAAGTCGGTTTCTCCGCCGGCCTCGAGCACGCGTCCATCACGCAAGAGCGCGGCCCGTGCTCCAAAACGCGGCGTGCTCATGCTGGCGGTAACAGACCACGTGCCGAGGGTAGGATCATATAACTCGCACTCTGTTAAAAAGCCAGCGTTAACGCCGTCGTAGTAGTCGCCGCCAGCTACCAGCACCTGCCCGTTCTGAAGCACCGTGGCGGTGTGTCGTTCCCGTCCTTGGAGCATGCTGCCGGTTGCCGTCCAGTTGCCAGTAGTAGGGTTGTATAGCTCTGCGGAAGCGACCGTGACACCG
>QHOF01000023.1:7792-23360 GCA_003219335.1 Verrucomicrobiota bacterium
GTGGACGCGGCCGCCCGCGGCGAGGACTCTGCCGTTCGACAGCAGCGTGGTGGTGAAGAACGATCGTGGGATCGTCATCTCACCCACCGTTGTCCACGTGCCGGTTGATGGGTTATATATCTCCGACCCGGCGATGGTGGTGGCGCAGACATCCGCGCAGGGCGTGCGGTCGATGTTACCGCCGGTTACCAGCACAGTGCCATCCCTGAGGAGGACAGCCGAGTGCGCCTGGCGACCTTGGTTCATACTGCCGGTTAAAGTCCAGGTGCCTGTAGAGGCGTCGTAGAGCTCGGCCGAGGCGAGAGCGCCCACGGTGTTACTGGCGCCGCCCTCGACTAACACCTTTCCATTTGGTAACCGGGTGGCCGAGAAAGCGACACGCGCTGCGTGCATATTCCCGGTGGGCGTGAACGTGCCGGTGGTTGGGTCGTAGAGCTCGGCTTTGTTCGTGATAATGTCTCCCGGCGTGTCCCCGCCGGCCACCAGCACCTTGCCGTTCTGGAGTGTCGTGGCCGTAAACACGAACCGACCAATGGCCATGCTACCGGTGGAACTCCACGTGCCCTGCGGCTCCGCCCAGGCCGCGGTAGCCGTGAGCACCAGTGTGGTAATGACAACCGCGACCCTCGCTTTGAGTGGGGGCCTGCCGATGCACATCATCTGTTCAGGCGACTTATTGTTGTTTCTGAGGGGAGTAACTGCGGTTGCGAGTTGGACTTGATCTTTCATAATAGTTTTTCTCTTGTTCGGGTTATCGGTTTACTGGTTTGTTATTCACTGATGTACTGCGTAAAATTTTTGGTTCCCTTACGCGGAAAGCTGGCTCCGCCGCGTTAAAATCGTTAAAGCGTTGAACCGTTAAACGGTGAAGAGGACCGCGGATTACGCGGATTTTACGGGTCAGGTCAGACGGCAAACACAGAAGGAAACGAAGAAACACAGAGGCAGCTCGCGGGTGAAAAGGAATTTGTTCTCTTCGCTGCCTTCTGTTCACGATCACGAACCAGACGAACGAGGAAGGCTGGGTCGCTAGAACCCATCTCGTAATATACAGACGCTGTAGCCACGGCGCTGTTTCGCCGTGCTGCGAGCACCAACACCGCCGGAAGCGCCTCGACACAGCGAGGCGGCTACAACAATTTATGAGACGGCGTCTAATCAAAGCCGCCACGCTGGGTGAAAGCGTGACGGCCGATTGCGAATTGCGGCAGTCTAGCTAGTCGGCTTATGGAGCGAAGTCGATCTGCCCAGTGTAATTAAGGTTAAACGAGTCGTCGCACGTACCTGTCGCCGGTGGGCAGTCGGTGCAGTCAAAACCGCTTACCGGACATCCAGGGCCATTTTCACTAACCTCCTGATCCGTTCCCTGCCCGTGCAAACCGGCCAGATCACCAGTCCCTTGGTCCACCACCCAATGCGTCACCTCGCCGTTACGTGTAACGCTGACCTGGTAACTGAAGACCATGGTGCCGGACTGTCCATTAACCGTACCGCTGAAGACGCCGCTGCCTTGGACCGTTCCAGTGCCGTCGGCACGGAATACATCGCGCTCAGTACCAACCCACGTGCCGTCGAAAGTGCCGTGAAAGCATGCAGTAATCTCGAGGGTGATAATCGTGTTTTGGCCGGCCGTTCGCACACTAATGACGTGTTCACAGTCAGTAGTGCTTCCGCTTGCCGGTATCGGTTGGGCTTGAGCTTTCGGCAACGTCAATAACGCGCCGACAATTGCGAGCGCAAAGAAACCTCTGAGCAGAGGTTGTTTAATTCTTCGTTTGTTCATGTTCTTGAATTTTCCTTTCCTTGTTTTGGCCTTTATTGGCTCCTCGTCATTGAGGAATCACTTCTGGCCTTTCACTGATGTACTGCGTAAAATTTTTGGATCCCTTACGCGGAAAGTTTGGGAAACCGCGGATTTACACGGATGTCCATTCAATGACGAAATCCGAATCTCGAATGCCGAAGGACAATTGGCCCGCGAATCACGCCAAAGACGCGAATGTCATAGGTGCGCAGTTCTCCCTCTTTGATTCGCGCCCATCCACGTAATTCGTGGGGAAGTTCAGAAGACGTTCGCGATCGCGAGGGCTCGATCACCAGCACGCGGGACGCGTGCGCTCCCCGGATGTTACTTCGGTGCGAGGGAAGCGACGATTTTTTCGAAGCGTGGATCGCCGCGAAGCGGATCCCATGACGGATCGAGGCGGAGTTCGCCGTAAGACGCGCCGGCCGGAATTTTAGCTAGAGTGTCCAGTTGCTCAATCGCTAGGTCGCGCTCGCCAGCCTGCGCGCAGATCACAGCGTAAGCCGTTGATCGCGTCTTTTGTTATAGGACGAAGCTCAATCGCCCGGCGACCCTCACGCAGCGCCTCTTCTTTCCGTCCGAGTCCAGCGTCGATCAGACCCAGGATGCAAAAAATGTGGTCGTTATCGGGCGGTATGCGGAGCTGTACGCGGAGCGCTTCCACCTCCGCACGCGCGGCGTTAAAGGCGACGCGTGCCGCCGCCTCGTCTCCTTTCATCCGAGCAATCAAGCCTTGGGCGTAAGCTCGGGTAAAATCAACCCCGCCGCATCTTACGGAAAAGTAATCCTCAGTCAGCGCCGCCAGAGCGCGATCGGCCGCGATAGGGTCGCGCTCCCATAAAGCGAGAGTAAACGGTGGCTCGCCGCCACCGGTGACGCCGATGCCCAGAGTTCCTGCCGCGGCGGGGTCATGCGTGAGAATCTTTTCCACTAAAGTGTGCAATGGTCGAGTATCGGCTCGCTCATGCGCATCGATCCGAGCACGGAACAGGTGCGGACGTGTGTCATTTGGTTTAAGAGCAATGAGGCGATCGGCAGACTCTCTGGCTTGCTTGTAGGCGCGCATCATATCGTAAGTCGCCGTGACCGCCCGTAGAGGATCCTCGTTTCGCGGATCCAACTCAATTGCACGCTCAAGGTTGCGCACGGCATCATGCCAACGGCTCTGACGCCGGTCGATGTATCCGCTCCATTCGAAAATTCGTGCGTCGTTTGGCAAGGTACGGGCGGCGATGGCGAGCTCCTGCCGGGCTCGGTCATAATCCAAGTAGCCCCAGTAAAGATGCGTAGCCAGGGCAAGGTGCGCCTCGCCCGAATCTGGTTTTAGGCGAAAGGCGGAATCGATTGCCGACTTCGCTAAAACCAAGCGGCCGGGCTCATGATCGATCCCTTGGAAGTGGAGCGCGTCGTGCGCCTCAGCCAACCTGCAATATGCGAGAAGAAAAGCCGGATCGCGCCCGACCGCCTGATTAAGTAACTCCACAGCTTGGAAATAATCCTTGTCTTGCTCTCTACCTTCTTTGTATTTGGCCTTGTCGATCAAAAGCGTAGCGCGAGCATAAAACTCGTAAGCAACAAGGTCCTTGGTTGGCCACTCTTGCATGGCCGCCTTTTCGCGAGCGGAAACTTTGGCTCTAAGTCGATTTGCGATTGATTGCGCCAGTTCCGCTTCGATGGCGAACACATCATTCAAATCCCGATCATATTCCTCCGCCCACACGCCTCTGTCCGTGCGGGCGTCCACCAACTGCGCATTGACATGCACCTTTCCGCCGAAACGCCGCACGGTTCCCTCGAGCACATGCGAAACACGAAGCGCGTTCCCGATTTGGCGCACATCCTGTTTACCGCGATACTGCATGACGCTGGTTCGGCTGATCACTTTCAGGTCCGCGACTTTCGCCAGTTTGGTTAAAATGTCGTCCTGAACGCCGTCGGCAAAAAAGGCGTTCTCTTTATCTTCGCTCAGATTTTCAAATGGCAGCACGGCGATGCCGGCTGGTGGGGGACGTTCTGATTCGCCTTTCCAAATCATGACGCCCACCGTTGCGGCAAATGCGAGCGACAAAGCAATCAACGCCGCAGTTGTTGGATTCCGTCGCAACCATTTCTTGCCACGGGTGAAGATTCCAGCGTGCCGAGCCCGAATCGGTTCGTGGCGCAACCAGTGTTCAAGATCTTCGGCCAGCGCTAGAGCTGAGGCATAACGGCGCGTTGGATCTTTCTCGAGGCATTTCAGGCAAATCGTGGAAAGGTCGCGATCAATTTTCCGATTCCACAGGCGCGGTGGACGCGGCTCGGTTTCCAGTAATAGCTTGATCGTCTCGTACGTTGTGCCGCCAGCATAAGGTGGATGGCCAGTTAGAAGCTGGTAGAGCACAGCACCAAGTCCATAGACATCTGTTGCGCCGGTTAGCTTCGTGTTATTACCAGCTGCTTGTTCCGGCGCCATGTAACTGGGTGTGCCTAACACCTCCAACGTCCGCGTGACCGTGCTCTCAGATTCGAGCAATCGGGCAAGGCCAAAATCGGTCAGGTGCGGTTCGCCCTTTTGATCGAGAAGAATGTTTCCCGGTTTGATGTCTCGATGCAGGATGCTGTGTTCATGCGCGTAATGCACGGTGCGCGCGACTTTTGCCATAAGTTCCGCCGCCTGTCGGATCGGCATTGGTGTACGTCTGACTGCTTCGTCGAGCTGGCCGCCTTCGACGAATTTCATGCTGAAGTAGCAGGAACCTTCGCGTTCGCCCACCTCGTAGATGGGGACGATGCATGGATGGTCGAGCCTCGCGGCAGCTTCCGCCTCCAAACGAAAACGCTTCACGTGCACTTTGCTCGCCCACTGGCCAAGACCGATGACTTTTAATGCGACTGTGCGGTTGAGACTTTTTTGCCGGGCGCGAAATACGACGCCTTGACCGCCGCGCCCAATTTCCTCGAGCAACTCGTAGTCGCCCAACTCTCCCAGCACCTTTGTGACGCGCGTTGTTGTTTTGCTATCTGGCGGAGCATTCGCGTTATTGGCTTGAACATTTTCAACAGAGCCGCCGCCATCCACCTTCGCCGAGGCTACGGCGGACAAGTCGCCAGCGGCTACGGGATCCGGAAAGATCCCGAGCGCTGTTTCCAGTGCGCAGGCGGTGCAAAGCCCTTTCGGCGCATCCGAAAAGATTTTCGCGCCGCACTTTCGGCAGACTCTAATGACTTTGATCATAGCCGCAGATTTACTCGAGCAGTCTCCCTTTTGTACTGCGTAAAATTTTGGCAGATATTACGCCCGGAGCACCGCGATCAGTTGGCGCAGCTCGTCATCGACGTCACCGGGCGTAGCGACCGTGTGAGCAATTTCCTGCCGCAATAATTTTTGATAGCGCTGCCGAAATCGGTGAAACGCCTGTGTGACGGCATTTTCGGTCATGCCAAATTGCGCGGCGATGTCGGCCCGCGACGGCGCTCCCGGTTCGTCTGTTAGCAATTGCGTCAGTGATTCAAACAACGCGGCGTTAGCTGCTGCTGCGTATTCATCCTTCAACAGGTTGAGAGCGTGGTCCAGCACCGTCGCAGCCCAGCGGCGTTCGTAAATCCGCTCTGCGGTAAGCGGGTCGGCTGGCTCCATATCCGTCCACTCGTCAGCGCGCAGTGCTTCCAACGGAACGAGCCGTTCTCCTTTTCCGCGTTTGATCGCCATCGCGCGGCGCCGTTCGTCACCGAGGAAATGCTTAAGCGACGTGAGAAGATAAGAACGCAAACGACCCTTTTCCTTGCGGACAGCGCTGAGGTCTCTGCGCTCCAGCAACAGCGCAAAAAAACCCTGGGTCAGATCCTCAGCCTCTTCTTGCGCAACACCCTGTCGCCGCAGAAAGCTATAAATGGGCCGCCAGTACGTGCGACAAAGTTTTTCCAGCGCTTCCTGTGCCGCAGGCGAGTCGCCTTGCGCTTCCAGCACCACGCTCCAGTGCGTGGTAGTAAACTGCGCCGCGCTTTGCCTGGCAGCTGCCGGATCAATCGCGGTCAATGAAGTCACGTCGTCCTTCGGGGGGCTCACAATCCCATAGAATCAAAAACCCGCATCGATATCAAGCCTGCTGAATCTCGAGTGGCGAGCATGCTGTCGGAATAGAGAAGTGGCGTTAGCAGATTATCGCTTCGCCAAACGCTGCGACGGCATGTTAAAAAATAGGCAATGAAGAAAGTACTAACCGCGATGGGGTCGCTTGCTGTCGCAACATACACACTTTTTGCCAATGGCGACGCGTGGCAGACCGGCGTTCCGGGAACGGGCAGCGCCAGTGCCTCGAACAAAGACGGGCACACCGATGTCACGATCGAAAATGAAACACTGAAAATCGATCTATATCCGGAGTATGCAGTGGTGGAGGTGCATTATCGCATGCACAATACCGGACCGAAGGTTCAACAAGATTTCTTTTTCCCAGTCGAGCGCTGGGGAAAAAATCCGGATGCCGATACCGACGCAAAAGCAGCCGACGTTGGTCATTACCGAATGACCATTGATGGAAGAGAAGTCGGGTGGACGAATATACTGGGACCGAAAGAGGAAAGCAGCGACACGATCTCCGGAGAAATCTGGGAGCAAAACGTCTCCACCATCAAGTCGTGGAAGAAATCCGTGATACCCTTCGAACGAAATCAAACACGCGAGGTCACGATTCTTTACACTGCGAAGTACGCCGAACAGAACGAATCGGTTTCGGACGATGAACACGTCAGCGACGGGACGGTTGCATACTCGCTTTCGCCAGCGGCGACATGGAAGGGACCGATTGGCAAAGGCAAAATCGAGATCAACATCCTGCACCCTGAGCCAGAGGACGTCTCGATCGAAGCGCCAAAGGAACGCTTCCGGAAAATCAGTGACACTCGGTACGAATGGGAGTTTGAAAACTTAAAGCCGATGCTGGCGGACGACATCCGCATTATCGCGCATTCAAAATACGATTCTTATCCGACTGGCTATTCGGAAGAGGATCTCCAGCGTCACGCGTCCTACGTCATTCGGAATGATCAATACTTTCTCGATCACACGGATTACGATGCGACTGCAAGCTCAACGCTGTCGCCGGAAGGGAAACGCAACTACGACGTGATCAACATCAAGGCCGATCCGCAACGCGAATTGCAAACTCCCTGGTGCGAAGGCGTGGAGGGCGATGGCGTCGGCGAGAGCATCACGCTCGATGTGAAACGCCCGTTGCCGCTTTACGGCATTTTGATCCGGGCCGGATACTACGAGTACGGTCGCGAAGATCTTTGGTGGAAAAACAACCGGGTCGCGGCGCTCGAAATCACGCTAAACGACGAGCACACGTGTACGGAGAGCATTCCCGATGAGCGCTTCGAAAATCCGTACCTGATTCGGGTGCGCGATTACACCAAGCCGGTCAGCAAAATCAAGCTGGTGATCAAAGGTGTGTATAGCGGCACGCATTTTCGCGATACGTGCATTTCGCTTGTGGAGTTGCGCGCCGCGCTTGAGAAGAAACCTGAAATTCAGCCGGCGCGATGAACGCGCGAGCGCTTGAGTTGCGGATCGCGGCGGTTCTAGTTGCCGCTGTCATCGGCGTCCCATCGCGTATTCGCTGGGGAATCTCGTCTTCGACAGCGCACCAAGGATCGCGTCGTGGAACCGGGGCGCGTTGCTGGAAGTGGGCCTGGACGAAAATGCGAAGCTTTCGTCAGTTAGCTTGGTCCGCTCGTTCTCGAAGACGACCTTATCGAATCGACGCCACCGCCAGACAACGACTCGCCGAAGCGTCAAACCGCTAAAACTATCCTCGCAAGCGAGACGCATACGCTACTCTTGATGCCTTGTCATTGTGGGCGAGATGCGTGAAAATTGAAACCCCGTGGCTCTGCGACTGCCGAAACAGAATTACCAGGACATCGAGCGCGTCATCGAACTCGATTTTGTGCGCGCGACGGAAGCGGCAGCGCTCAATTCATTGCGCTGGCTCGGGCGCGGCGATAAGGAAGCAGCGGACGCGGCGGCGTGCGACGCCATGCGCGGCATGTTCGATCTGATGAACATCTGCGGTGAAGTGGTGATCGGCGAAGGAATCAAGGACAAAGCACCGGGAATTTTCAAAGGCGAACAACTCGGGACCTGGGTTCCCGGTTCGCCGCAGTTCGATATTGCGGTCGATCCAATCGACGGCACGACCAACATTTCCAAGGGCGCGCCGAATTCGATCAGTTGCATCGCGGCGGCGAGTCCCGAGGAGGGCGTGAAAGTAGCGCTGCTGGATGTGCCTTCATTTTACATGTCGAAGCTGGCTTATGGGCCTCGCGTGATCGAATACATGAAAAAACGCGGCGATTCGCTCCACCTCGACATGGCGATCGCTGAGATGCTGGCGATCGTGGCGCGCGCGGTGGACAAACGCGTCCAGGACGTGGCGGTGATGATGCTCGACAGGCCGCGGCACAAGGAAATCGTGGAACAAATTCGCGCGGCAGGCGCATCGTTGCGCATGATCGGCGACGGCGACATCGCCGCGGCGATCGCGCCATCTTTACCTGAGCAGGATGTGGATCTTTACATGGGCATCGGCGGTTCGCCCGAAGCGGTATTGGCGGCGGCGGCGATCAAATGCCTCGGTGGCGACCTGCAATGCAGAATGTGGCCGCGCGACGAGAACGAACGAAAAAAATTGATTGCAGACGGCTACGAGAAAGATCTCGACCGCGTCTTTTCCGCCGATGATCTTGCCTACGGCCAGAACATCATTTTCTGCGCGACCGGGATCAGCGACAGCGCGCTTCTCCCCGGGGTGCGGGCGCGCGGCGGCGTCACCGCAATCACGCATTCAATCCTGATGCGGGCCAAGAGTAAAACAGTTCGCTTCATTCGAGCCCGACACAATTTGCAGACCAAGACGATCCGGCTCCGGTCGGATAATCGCGAGCATATAATTTGAAGTTCAAGGAATGACGGCTTGGGCAGCCCCGAAAGCTTTCGGGGCTGGGAAGCCGTCGCTCCTTGTCATTAAATCTTTGGGTGGATCCCGAATTTTGCCAGCGCGGCGATCGTCTTCTCCATCGGCAGACCGACGACGTTTGTGAATGAGCCCTCGATTTTTGCGATGATTTCTGCGCCGCTGCCCTGCGCGGCGTAGGCGCCTGCTTTGTCGAGCGGCTCGATTTTCGCGACGTAATTTTGAATCGTTCCGTTGTTCAAGCGGTGAAAGCGAACGCGCGAAATATCACGAAAAGCCGCCGACTTTCCCGATGTCTGATGATAAATGAAAACGGCAGAACAAACTTCGTGAGTTCGTCCGCTCAGGCGTCGGAGCATCTGCGAGGCCTCGTTCAAGTCCGCCGGCTTGCCGATGATTTGATCGCCCAGCGCAACCAGCGTGTCTGCTCCGAGCACGACAGCACCCGGACGCGTTTGCGCGATGGACATTCCCTTGCGAATCGCATTCCAGAGCGTGAGCTCGCGTAACGTGAGCGGCACATCGAATTTTTCCGGGACGCGCGGCGAGACGATTTCAAATTCGAATCCGCCTTCAGACAGCAATGCCGCTCGCCTGGGTGAACGAGAGGCCAGCACGAGTGAAGGCATGGCTGTTCAAACTCTAAGAACAGCGGTGCCCGGTGCAACCATCGCGAATCTTGCAAGCCCTCTGCTCCTCGCTTGAAAATGTTTTGCGTTACGGACTCGGGGATGCGGATGGAATTGCAGCTTTGTTAAAGATATTCGGCAGCTTCGTTTCTTTAAAATCAGCGGGCACGCTAAACTGGCTGTCTGGAATGGAGTCGAGGCTTACGCCGGTGACGGTGCTGGTAATTTCCGTAGGATGCGCCGGGGCGGCGCCATGCTCGCCTGGCTGGTTTTCTTTGCCCACAATGATCTGCATCCGGATCGGCAGTCCTGGGAAATCGCGAAAGTCAGGCATCTTGGTGTTGGCGGCGTCCCAGAACTCAGATTTGATCGACTGAAGTTGCGCCAGCACGTGAGCGCCGTTCGGATAGTTCGGCGCGATCCAGTAGGTCGCTTTGAAATCGGGGCCTTCGTACGTGTATTGCTCCGTTTCGTAACCATTGATGATCTCCTTCTGGCCCGTCGGAATAAGTCGGGGTTTCTCGCGATTTTCCTTCTTGTTGCTGAACTTGTTTAACATGTCCGCAATCGCTTTCATTTTGTCCCCCGAAATGCGCACGACGGTCTTCTTGTCGTTCAACAAATTGATCAACTCGCCCGTTGTTCCGTCGAGAATAGTCGTGACTTGCGGAGAGGAAACGTCAATGCGCAGTTTGTCACCCTTGACCTTAATGGTCATGTTGGTAGCGGCAGCCGCACCAGGCGGTGCCTCGCCCGGACTCGCCTGCGCGTTTTGAGCGTCGCTCGCCGGTTGCACCGTTGTTGAATAGGCAATCGTGAGATCGCCGCGGGCCGCGAGAAATACGCAAACGCTCAGGATCAGCGAATAGAATGCAGTCTTCATATTCTTAGGGAGCAGATTGCCGCTGTTGAAGACGATCGCCGCTTCTGGCGACCGCCGTTACACCTGCTTTTGCGTCTTCAGCAGCTTGATCGCGTCGCGTAACTCGGCGGCGCGCTCGTAAAGTTCCTTCGAAATCGCTGTTTCCATCTCGCGCTGCATGATCTCCAGCTTCGAAAGCGGACGCTTCGCCGTCACTTCCTCGAGCCATTCGTCGAGAAATGCAATCTCGGCGCTTTTCGACACCAACTCCGGAAAATTTGACCGCTGCAAGAAATCCACGATCGCCTCGCGACCGCGCTCAATTTCCGCGATGGCCTCGGCAAATTTTCCCTGGCCCAGGAGAATGGATGCCTTGGCGCGCGTGTTCATCATGAGCACGTAGGGGCGGAACTGCTGCAATGCCCAGGAAAATTCCTCGCGATCCGTGTGCTCGGCGACAAAGGTAAAAAGATCGAGATTGCGTTGCGTATCGCGCACCACGCCTTTGAAATCGTTGATCTGAAAGAGGCTGAGGTAACGATGATAATATTGGATGCCTTCCTGTTGAAGCTCCGCGCATTGCTCAGGCGTCAGCTCGTAAGTCTCGCCTTTCTGCTCGGCGCGCGCGGCTCGTTTTTGATGATATTCTAAAAGCGACTCGCAACCATGGGGACACCGGCCATCGGGCCGCCCGGTCACCTCCATCTGCAACACGCCGAGATCGACTCGCAGTTGCAATTTCTCGCGGCCATCCAGGCCGGCAATCTTGCGCACTTTGATGCTGCTGCTCTCGTGTGGCCAACCTTTCAAGATCGTGTTGAGATCCAAACTCATCGCAAACAAAGATCGAACAGTTCACCTTGCTTTGTCAATAAATCGTAAGGATGGCGCGCTGTGGTCGCCGCAGCGACACGTCGCAGCGCGATGTAGCGGGTTAGCGTGGTTCCCTCCTTGTCATTTTGATCCCGCAGTCGCGGGAGAAGAATCTCTGATTATTTCTTCGATGGTAACGCCAAGGCAAAAGCCAGAGATGTTTCCAGCCTTCGCATAAAGCTACGGCTTGGCAGGCGCTCCGCTCAACATGACAGGCGAGCATGATATCGGAATTGGCACCCTAAATACGTCGCAGTGCGACAGCTCTGACACGTGCTCTTGGGTGCGCTCGTTCCGTGTTATAGGAGCCCAACTTTTCACTGGTCACTGGTCACTAGTGACCTAGGTTTGCGCGATGGAAGATTCGATCGACGCGTTTATCCGCTTCCTCGCAGTCGAGCGCGGTCTTTCTGAAAATTATCAGCTCTCCACGCAAAGGTCGCTGAGCGAATTCGCGCAATGGTGCGCTGCCAGAAAGAAGATTAATCATCCGCGCCCTGTGACTCTGCCGGTCATCAGTGAATATCTCGCCGAGCGCAAACAGGCCGGCCTTTCCGCCTCTTCGATCAAATTGATCGTGGTTGCATTGAAGATTTTTTTTCGGTTTCTGGCAGGCAAAAGAATAGTTGAGCGCGATCCGGCTGAGGCGCTGGCGCTCCCGCGGGTCGAGCGTTATCTCCCGGAAACACTCAACGAATTGCAAGTGGAGCAATTCCTGGAAAAGATCGACACAAAAGCTGCGCACGGTTTGCGTGATCGCGCGATGATCGAGCTGCTTTACGCAAGCGGCCTGCGCATTTCTGAGCTGGCAAATGCGCGCCTGGAGAATTTCAACTTCGAAGAACGCATTGTGCGTGTGACCGGAAAAGGAAACAAAACCCGTCTGGTGCCGGTGGGCCAAAAAGCGTGCGAAGCGCTGGCAGCCTATCTCTCCAGCGAACGGTCGAAACTTGTGAAGCGCCGCAGCGGCAGCGAAATTTTTCTCTCCGAGCGAGGAACCAAGTTAACCACAGCGCGCATCTGGCAGATCGTAAAAAAACACGCGCAACGCGCGGGGCTCGAGAAAAATGTTTACCCGCACCTTCTCCGGCACAGTTTCGCGACGCATTTGCTGGGGAACGGCGCCGATCTGCGGATTATTCAGGAAATGCTGGGTCACGCCGATATTTCGACGACGCAAGTCTATACGCATGTCGATCAACAGCGGCTGAAAGCGGTGCATCGGCGATTTCATCCGCGGGCCTAGAGGCGAACCGATGCTGGATTCTGGATTTCAGTTTCTGGATTAGTGTTGAACCCGTATCCAGCATCGAGTATCCAGCATCCACGCTTATGACGCGGGCGTGTTTATGAGGCGAATTCTGTTGCTAATCATCGCGCTCGCCATCGCCGCGTTCGCCGGTTGGTACTACTGGAAGCTTTCCCAGCGAATTTCGAGCGCCCCGGTGAGCGCGCTTCTGCCTCGGGGAACAATTTTTCTGGCGCATCTCCCGGACTTTAATCGAACCCGTGATGACTGGTCTCACTGCGATATTTATCAGCTGTACCGCGAACCCGCGGTCCAGGATTTTTTGCGCAAGCCGCTGAACAACATTCCAAAAACAGATGCAGCTGCTCAAACGCTGCGGGAAATCGAACAGCTCGAGCCAAAGAATGCCTTCGTTGCATTGACTTCCATCGACAATAACAATCCGAGATTCGCGGGCGGCTTCCGTTTTCGCGGCAGCCAGGAAGCGGCAGAGCGCGTCATCGGCAGATGGCGCTCGGAATTACTTGAGCGAAATCCGAGTCTAAAGCGCGACAAGTTGCAATATCAGCACCACGAAATCGAGTTGGTCTCGGCGGCTTCGGTTACTCTCGCGACGGCCTATGACCGTCCCTGGTTTTTTGCGGCAACAGACCTGACAGAATTAAAAGCAGTGCTCGATCGCGCGGATCATCGCGCTACAAATTCAAAGGGCACACTGGACAAAGACGAAGCCTATCGCGCAGCCATCGCGCACCGCCCCTCCTATTACGCGGCATTTTTTTATCTAGAGCCAAAGATATTTTCCGAACGGCTTGCAGCGTTGCGCGCCGCTGTTCGATCAAGCCCGGTTCCCGGCGAGTCCACGATGCTCGAACAAATGCGCTGCATTGCTGGTTTCACGCGGTTCGAGAACGGGAAAATACACGACGTGCTCTTTCTCGCGATGCCAAAGCTGGAGCACGATATCACGCTGACCCGGTCTTCCCTTTCGTTCGGGACGAAAGAGACGTTCTTTTATCTGGCGATGCTTTTCAACCTGGGGGAGAAAATCGAGATACTGAATCAGGCAGCCTCCTTTGCGGGCGCCAGAATTTTTCAAGCCCTTGCCAATAGCGGGATCACCGCTGATGATTGGAAGGCTGCATTTGGCCTTGAGCTGAGCTCGCTGGCGGACTGGCCGTCGAGCGCGCATTGGCCATCTTTGCTCGTGACACTGCCAGTGACGGACATGGCCAAAGCCGGAAAGATCGTGGAGGCCCTTGTACGCGCCGACCAAGAGGCAACTTGGACGCAGACAGAGAAGGACGGCGTGCGTTATTTCTCAAAGCAATCGGTGGCCACTCTCGTGGCAATCACTCCGACCATTGCTTTGTCCAATCGGATTCTTATAGCTGGTTTTAACCCAGTGTCAGTGGAAGAGGCAATGAAACGCAGCGGCGCCAGCTCGTCCGAACTTGCAGATTCCCAAACTTATAACGCTGCGGCACGATTGCTGCCGGTGCCGACGAATTTTTTTGGCTACGTCGATATGGCACTGCTATATTCGCGCCTCGACGCTTCGCTTCGTCCAATGTTGTTGATGGCTGCGGCTTTCATGCCGGCGGTGGCTGGTTCCATCGACGCTGGCAAGCTGCCATCTCCCGAGGTCATTACCAGGCACTTGAGTCCTATTGTCTCCTCGCAAAGATATGAAGGCGACGGTTACGTGGCCGAGTCAATCGGACCCATCACACTGGATCAAGCTGCGATCGGTGTTGCTCTTCTTAGCAGCAGCCTTGGCGCAGTTGCACGACAGACCGGCTGGGGGACCTCTCCCACGCCGCAGCCGACAGCGACTCCCTCTCCCACGCCATAGGTACGGCGCGCCGGGCGCACCAGCCCTCTCCGCCACTTCGGCACCCCTTTTGACCTTCAGCCGCTGAGGCAAGGAGCAACAGCTTGGGCAGCTGTCTCTCCTGAAGTGAAAAGAAAACTGCTGCAAGCCGTGAAAAACATGCTATTTTTCCGTCCCTATGGCTATTCTAAAGAAAAATGCATTCTCGCGTCCTGAGGAGCTGGTTGCTGTCCTCTCCCGGCGTTCTTCGTTTGAGTTCAAAGAGCTCTTCGACATCGTCCACGAGAATCTTCGGGCCCGAAACGCCGCCAGCGGCGGCGAGGAAATGCTGCGGCTGCGAGCTTACGAGAAATTGCAAAATCTCGTCGCCCGTGGTGCGGTGAAGAAGAATGGCAAGAAATACAAGGGTTTGCCGTCGGCGTTGGCCCAGGCGATTGCCCAGCAGAATGGTCATCTCGCTGGCGTAAGATAAGCCGGCCTTTTACAACGACCTGGCGTCAGGCCAGATTCCCGGATGCTGCGCGAATATTTGCCGGTCCTCCTGCAAATCGTCGTTGCAATTCTGTTTGCTGCTTCCGCTCTCTTGGTGAGCGTGTTGGTGGGCAAGAGCGGAAAACGTACCCGAGCCAAGGATACAGCCTATGAATGCGGCATGATCCCGCAGGGGGAACGGCAGCCGCGCTTCAGCGTGAAGTTCTATCTGGTGGCGATGCTCTTTATCCTGTTTGATATCGAGATCGTATTCATGTATCCGTGGGCGGTGGTGTATCGGGATGCGATCAAACAAAGCAGCGTCATTTTCTGGAGCATGCTCAGTTTCATTACGATCCTGATGGTGGGCTACGTGTACGCGCTTAAAAAAGGCGCATTGGATTTCAGAAAGTAATCAGCTTCCTCTGAGTTCTTCCACGGCTCCCCGGCTTCTGCTGCTGCTCACGTTGCTGTTGAGCGGCGTCCTCTGGTTCTTTACCACAACGGGTGGCCGGCAGATTTTTGTTAAGGAGGTGCTCGGCGACGCCTACGATTCGCAGGCGGAGCATTTTCTCCGCGGGAACGTTGACGTCGATGTGGAGGCGATCGGCCACGAAGCAATGATCGTGAACGGTCACGCGCGCATGTACTTTGGGCCGTTCCCAGCGTTCCTCCGTATTCCATTGAATTTCCTTTACCCAGCGGGACACGGGAAGTGGTCGCGGATTTCAGGATTTTGCGCGGGAGTGATCGCGCTGTTTGCCTTTGCGGGCCTTGTGCGGACTGCCTTGCGCTCGTCGGAGCTATCGCCACGCGCACGTAATTGGCTTGGCAATGCGTGTGTCGTCGGCTTCGCGTTCGGCTCGCCATTGCTTTTGCTGCTTGGGAAT
>QHOF01000325.1 GCA_003219335.1 Verrucomicrobiota bacterium
AACTCGGGTGGGCGGCGCGCGTCTTTGTGGCCCTGGCAATAGCGCCAGCCTTCCTCCTCATTGTCCGCAGTCTGGGCCCGATAATTTTCTGGGATCGAATCGAACATGAATCGCTTGCCGTCGTTATTGGCCAGGACTCCACCTTCGCCGCGCACGCCTTCGGTCACCAAAATTCCCATCACGCTTGGTGGCCAGACCATTCCAGTGGGATGAAATTGCACGAACTCCATATCGATGAGTTCCGCGCCTGCTTCGTACGCAAGCGCATGTCCATCGCCAGTGTATTCCCAGCTGTTGCTGGTGATTTTATAGGCGCGACCAATCCCGCCCGTAGCCAGCACCACTGCTTTGGCCCGGAAAATCTTAAACCGCCCTCTTTCGCGTTCGTACCCGAAGGCGCCAACCACGCGGTCTCCATCTTTGAGCAGCGAAAGAATGGTGTGCTCCATGTGCACATCGATTCCTTGGTGAACACCATGATCCTGCAGAGTACGGATCATCTCCAAGCCCGTGCGGTCGCCCACGTGTGCCAGCCGCGGATATTTGTGTCCGCCGAAATGCCTCTGCAGAATGCGGCCATCCTTAGTGCGATCGAAGACGGCGCCCCACGCTTCGAGCTCCCGCACCCGATCGGGCGCTTCCTTCGCGTGCAGTTCAGCCATACGCCATTGGTTTACATATTGACCGCCGCGCATGGTATCGGCGAAATGGACTTTCCAGTTGTCCCGCTCATCGACGTTGGCGAGCGCCGCCGCGATTCCGCCTTCGGCCATCACCGTGTGCGCTTTGCCCAACAACGATTTGCAAACGAGCCCGACACGAACGCCCGCAGCCGAAGCTTCAATCGCCGCGCGTAAACCCGCGCCGCCCGCGCCAATTATCAACACATCGTGCTCGAAGGTTTCGTAATCAGGCATGGTAGCAGAGTTAAAAAGTTAAAAGAGCTACAACGTTACAAAGGCGACACGTTTTAACTTTGTAACATTTTTAACGAATCGCCTCGCGCCTACACAAGCCGCACGTCGTGCCATATCCCCATCGCGCACAGCCGCACGTAAAGATCGGCGAAACCGACCCAGAAGAGACTCAGCCACGCCCAGAGCATGTGGCGGCGATTGAAACAGGTCACGCACGCGTAGGCACGATAGCATGTTGGCGATCTGGAAAATTGATCCAGAAATCCGCCGGCCAAATGTCGTAGCGAGTGACAGCCAACAGTGTAGCCTCCGAGCAAGACAACATTGATTGCGAGCACAATCGTGCCGACGCCAATCCCAAATCCATTTGAAAACCAAAAGGCTTTCCAAACGTCGTAGGCCAAAACCAGCAGGAAGAGGATCGCCAGATACAGAAAGTATCGATGCACATTCTGCATGATCAGCGGAAACGATCGCTCTCCCCAATAGCTTTTGCGCGGCTCGCCGACGGTGCACGCCGGCGGATCGGCCCAGAATGCTTTGTAATATGCGCCGCGATAATAATAACACGTGACACGAAATCCTGCGGGTGCCCAAAGAACCAACAGTGCAGGAGAGAAAATGAGCCAGCCTGGCCACCACCCGGGCTTGGGTCCAAACCAGCTGTGTGGCGAATCGCCAAACATTTCCGGCGAATAAAAAGGCGAGACGTAATTGCCAACGAAATAGTTCGTACCCTGAAACGCCGCCCACGTGGAATAAACGATAAACGTCGCTAATCCGATAAAGACGAGCAGCGGTTGCAACCACCAGATATCGGCGCGCATCGTTTCGCCGAATGAACGGCGCGCCAACGCTGTCGTTCCATTCATTCGCCGTCGGCTCCTTCGATTGGCAGCTTTGCCTTTTTCCATGCTTCCCAGCTCCCAGGCACATTCCAAAGCTCGCTAAATCCTTCCGGTTTCAAAATGCTGGTGGCGATGCTCGCGCGGTAGCCGCTGCCGCAGTAAACCGCCGTGGGTTTATTGCGGTCCAGTTCATTCATCCGGTTGCGCAGTTCCGGGACAAAAATGTGGTGCGCGCCCGGAAGACGTCCCTTTTTCCATTCGCCGGGCGAACGGACATCGAGAACTTGCAACGAGGACTTCCGTTCATTCAGCTCGTGTACACTCATCTGCCCGATTCGCGCCAGCGGAAATCCCGCTGCGTCCCACGCTTTCATGCCGCCGGTCAAATAGCCGGCGAACTTTGTGTAACCCGTGCGCACAAACAGGCGCACGATGCGCTCCAGGTCGTCGTCGCTTTCGAGCACGAGCAAAATCGGCTTTTCCGGATCGAGCATCCAGCCCGCCCAGATGGAGAGAATCGGGGAGCCGCCAATGTTGAGCGCGCCTGGAATATGTCCGCCACCAAACGCGAGCATCATCCTTGTATCGACGAGCACGCCGGTCTTGTTCTCGATCGCTTCCTTGAATGTTTTCGGCGGAAGCGCCGGGACGCGCGGCAGATTTCCGAGCACCTCCGGGCCCTTCGCATTGATTTTTTTCATTAACGGATAGTACTTGGGCACTGGCGGGATCGTCCCGAGAGCGAACTCCGTGAACTTGGCAACATCATCGAACTTGAGAAATCTGTTGAACTTTCGTTCGTACCCGATGGTGCTGGTCAAGCGCGCGCCGATGTCCGCGCCGCACGGCGACCCGGCACCGTGATTGGGATAAATCATCACGTGATCTGGAAGTTTGAGATAAAAGTCGTGCAGCGTATGGAATTGTTTTTCGGAAAGCTCTTTTGAGCGTCCTTCCCCCAGCAAATCAGGCCGGCCCGCCGACGCGACGAAGAGCGAATCGCCGGTGAGCACTGCCCATGGCTCGTCAGGATGGTCGGATTCCGCCAGCAGATACGCCATATGCTCGGGTGTGTGACCCGGGGTGTGTCGCGCGGTCACAGTTACCTCACCGAACTCG
>QHOF01000326.1 GCA_003219335.1 Verrucomicrobiota bacterium
TGAAATCGAGCGAGAGCTTTATTATGTTCTACGGGAGGGATTGATGAATGTCACTCGGCATTCTCACGCTTCCCAAGCCGAAATTTTCTTGAAACAAAACGGAACGGAAGTTTATGGGACTTTGAGCGATGACGGAGTAGGATTCGAAGTGGCTGCGGCGACCAATGGTAGCGGGTTGGGATTAAACACGATGAAGGAAAGAATAAAGAAATTGGGGGGGGAATTCTTTATAGACCCCGCCCCAGGCAAAGGAACAAAAATATCCTTTGTTCTGCCCTTGCAATTATTGTAATTGAGGAAGATGTTAGCGAATCGTCAGAGAGCTCGCGATGACGTAACCACGCCGAGCATATCATTTGCCGTTTGCCGCGACCGACCTAATCACCGCCTTTTGCTGGTGCAAACTCGATCTTGGATATGAAGTTTTTGTCGCCTTTCTTCGTGTATTCTACAGTGGCCGCAGAACCTAAACCGATGTCGGCCATCTTCGCTGGCTTCTCTTGAAGCTCCGTGACTTTTGTCTTCTGATTATAGTCGATCGTTACCAGTTTCCCGTCCTTGGTGACGACGATCATGTAGTTCTTTTCGGTGTCCAATAATCCGATGTCACCAGCGACTTTCTCTGCTTTGGTCTTCTCCGCCTTTTTTTCTTCTGTTTTTTTCTCTGTCTTCTTTTCCTGGGCAGGCACCGGTAAAGCCACAGAGACCATCAGTAGGACAACCCATCCGGCTACAATCTTCGATTGCGTTTTCATTTTTTTAATCCCTCCAAGTTAGAGAATAAAGCGACGCCGTATACAAATTAATCTCCGCCCTTCGCCCCTTTGAACTCCAACCCGGTTGCAACGTTTTTGTCCTTTTCTTGGGTGTATGTCACGGTCGCCGAAGAGCCCAGGCCAACATCCGCTATTTTCGCAGGAGTAGGTGTAATTTCGAAAGCCTTGGTTTTCGCGTCGAAGTCGAGGGTGACAAGCTTGCCTTCTTTCGTGACGAGTATCATGTAATTTTTTTCCGTGTCGATGAGCCCTATATCGCCGCTCGCCTTTTCAGCTTTCGCCTTTTCAGGAGCTTTCTCGGCCGGCGCTTTGGTCTCTGCTTTCGCGGTTGGAGCGGGTGTTGCTGGCTTCGCGGGCTTTTCCTCCTGCATGGAACAGGATGTGATAGCAAAAATCCCGCAGACTAATACAATATTCGTAACCACCGCTGCGTTATTCATTTCAACCCCCTAGATTGTAAGACCTAAGTAATGTGCAGATAATTCTAGAGTCGTATACTTTAAGCTGCGATATATTGTCAAGTGGAAAAATTGTTGGTCCGTTGCCGCTTAAGACAAGCAGCCGGGGTGGCTGTCAGATGCCGCGCATACCAAAAAGAAAGGGGAGCCGTTTGCTCCCCTTTCTTTTATTTCAATTAAACGCGGAACTAGAACTGATAGCGCCACGTAAAGCTGAAATCGGTCCAGTTACAGCCGCTCCCAAATCTTTTGAGCGTAGTCTGATGGGAACTGTTGCAACCTAGGTTGCGCGCCATGTTATTAGCAGACTGTATGCCGTTGGCTCCGGCCAACGTACTAGCCTGACGGATATTGGAAGCGTCATACCATAGCACAGCAGCTCCGACGCTCATCCGGTTCATGAGAAAATACCAGATGTCCCATTCCCGCAGTAGAATTCTATCGCGGTGGAACTGTTGTGGTCCCGTAGCTACCGCGGTAGTTGATCCATTATTGCAACTTATTCCTGCGCCACTGAACGGCCCTGGGCAAGACACATCGGTCCGCTCGAAGTGGGTGCCGAGAAGAATCGATCCGGGTGTGGTGGCATCCCCGGTCAGGAATCCCTTCGGACTCCAGATAAACAGGTCATGTCCGAGCAACCACACTCTACCTTTGACATTGCTGTTGTCATCGTCGTAACGTTGCCAACCACCCACGGCACGGAACCGGTAGGGACCCACGGTCCAGGCAAATCCTGGCATGAGAAAATGCGTCATGCCCGAACCATTAACACCTGCACGAAACAGGGTCTGTCTGCCACCGTCACCGTTATCCCGAATTCGCACCTCGTTGCAACCGATCGACTGAGGATTCTGTGGCGTGTGGTTTGGATCGTTGGGGCAGAACCAGGCTCCCATCTCAAATCCTAAGCCCCGGATCCATTTGTTCTTTGTCTGAGAGAAGGGCTCGATGTTAGCGTAGGCTGAAACGCTCCTCTGTTCGCGGAAGCTCTGTAAACCATCATCGCCTTCGCCGATGGTCGCATAGACTACGTTAACCAATGGAAATCTTCCGGGAATGCCGATGCCGCTCAGATCCTTGTCTTGCCAGTTAAGTCCAAAGCCGTTGCCCCACCGGCCGGTGTTGAAGCCGGTGTTGCGGGAGAGCAGATCATATTCCAACTGAGACCCCGTGCTGCTCGAACCCTGACGATAAGAGCTCATCGCAGCGGGACCATCCATGCCGGTATAGAACGTCGGCAGCCAGGGATTGAATTTCTCTAAATGCACCCACAACACGCCGCGCTGCAGGATGGAACTAGTACCCGTGTTCGTCGAGTTCTTCGCGTTACCGGTCCCAAAGCCGTCGAGGTCGAGACCCGTCTCGATCTCGTACAGACAGTCGTTTACGCAGTAATAGAAAAAAGGCCTGAAGCGACGTCCCATCACACCGCCGGTTTCTCTACCTGCTTCGGTCAAGCCCGACTCAAAAAGCAACCTGAAGTGAGCCTCCATGCTGGTTCGGAAAGACCACGACTTGTCCGCCGCCTCGATCAACATACCGCTGCCCGGACGGTAGCTGAAATTCGGCAGCGCTGCCTCTGCGGCCGTTGCTTGCTTTCTTAATTCAATCTGCTCAGCCTTAACTTGCGCCTGCTCAGATTTGAGTCGTGTCAACTCATCCTCCAGCGATCGAATTCGTTGATCCACGTCATCAGCCCGAACCGGCGCCGCGGCGGCGAGGAGAGCAGTCAGCAGAAATCCCAATGCT
>QHOF01000327.1 GCA_003219335.1 Verrucomicrobiota bacterium
TAATTTTTCGGCATGTCCGGATAGAAATAATTTTTGCGGTCAAACTTGCAGACCGGCGTGATGTCGCATCCGAGCATGAGCCCGGTCATCGCCGTCATGCGCAACGCCTCATGATTCATCACCGGCAACGCGCCCGGCAGACCGAGGCAAATCGGACAGGTGTGCGTATTTGGTTCGGCTCCAAATTCAACTTCACAACTGCAAAACATTTTCGAGCGTGTCTTGAGCTGCACATGCACTTCGAGGCCGATCGTGACGACGTAATTCATGCGATTCGGTATATTCGTTGAAGTGTTGAACCGTTATCGCTTTATCGCCTGCTGCCGCAGCGCATGATCGCAAAGGACGAGCGCGGCCATGGCTTCCACTATCGGCACTGCTCGAGGAAGGACGCACGGATCGTGGCGTCCACGGGCGGCAAGCTCCGCTTCCTGCTTGGAACTGGTAACGGTTTTCTGCTCGAGCGCGATGGTGGCGGGCGGCTTAAACGCCACGCGAAAGTAAATATCTTCCCCATTGCTGATCCCGCCTTGCACGCCTCCGGAGTTATTCGTCGTTGTCCGAATTTTTCCGCCGCGCATTTCGAAAGGATCATTGTGCTGCGAGCCACGCATCCGCGTCGCTGCGAACCCGGAGCCAATCTCGAAAGCTTTGGCGGCGGGTATGCTCAGCATCGCTTTCGCCAGGTCTGCTTCGAGTTTGTCGAAAACCGGCTCGCCCAGTCCCGACGCGATGCCGCGCGCAACGCACTCAGTCACGCCGCCGACGGAGTCGCCTTCATCGCGAACTTGTTCGATCAGCGCGATCATTTTCTTCGCTGCCGAAGCATCTGGGCAGCGAACGATATTTTCTTCCACGTCTTTCATCTTCACCGTGGAACGGTCGATTTTTGCCGCGACCTCATGAATTTGCGTCACGTAAGCGACGATCTCGAAATCCGCGTATAACGTTGACAATATTTTTTTCGCGATTGCACCCGCCGCGACCCGGCCGATCGTTTCGCGCGCAGACGCGCGACCGCCGCCCTGCCAGTTTCGGATTCCGTATTTGGCTTCATAGGTGTAATCAGCGTGTGACGGGCGAAATTTGGCTGCGATCTCCTTGTAATCTTCAGGACGCGCGTCTTTGTTGCGAACTGCAATTGCGATAGGAGTGCCGAGCGTCTTTCCTTCAAAGACGCCGGACAAAATCTCGCATCGGTCTTCCTCTTTACGCTGCGTGGTCAGTTTGCTTTGACCCGGGCGACGGCGATCCAGTTCCCATTGAATATCCGCGTCGGAAATATCGATCCGCGGCGGGCAGCCGTCGATCACCACGCCGATGCCGCCGCCATGCGATTCGCCAAAGGTGGTGACACGAAAGAGCTGGCCAAATGTGTTACCCATTGGGCGTATTGTAGCACAGGCATCTTGTCCGCCACCGGACGGATTCGCTGTGGCGAACCTGTGGGGCCAGCGGGCGTCTCGCCTGCTGACTCCCCACTCGGCAGGCAAGATGCCTGCCTGCCCACAGCCGAGACGGCTGCGCTACTAGATCGCGGCGAGCGCGGTCTTTAAATCGTCAATCAAATCGCGCACATCCTCGACACCAACCGATAAGCGAACCAGCGAATCGGTAATGCCTAGTTTTTCCCGTTGTTCCTCGGGCACGGAGGCATGCGTCATAAGCGCGGGATGATTGATGAGGCTTTCTACGCCGCCGAGGCTTTCCGCCAACGTAAACAAGTGAGTATTTTCCAGAAAACGCCGTGTTCCAGCGAGGTCCGTCTTCAAAACGATCGTGACCATCCCTCCGAAGCCGCGCATCTGTTCACGGGCGAGATCGTGCTGCGGATGAGATTTAAGGCCGGGGTAACTGACGGATTTCACTTTGGGCTCGTCCTCGAGCCAGCGGGCAATCTCCAGCGCGTTCGCGCAATGCCGTTCCATGCGAAGGGCGAGCGTCTTCAGCCCGCGCAATGCAAGAAAACTATCGAATGCGCCGGCGATGGCGCCCACAGCATTTTGCAGAAACGCGATCTTGTCCCCAAGCTCTTGATTCTCTCCGACCACGATGACGCCGCCAACCATGTCCGAATGCCCATTCAAATATTTCGTCGCGGAATGAACCACCATGTCGAATCCAATCTCGAGCGGCCGTTGAATCCACGGAGTCGCGAAAGTGTTGTCCGAAACCGAAATCAGATTTTTCTCGCGAGCGATCTTGGCAATTCCTTCCAAGTCGATCAGCTTGAGGAGCGGATTGCTCGGTGTCTCGACCCACACCATTCGCGTGTTGGACTTGATTTCGCGCTCCAGGTTTTCCGCGTCGGTGAGATCGACAAAGGTGAAATCCAGATTTGCGGAACCACGGCGCACCCGCTCAAAGAGCCGAAACGTGCCACCATAGACATCGTCGCTAACAACGATGTGGGAACCGCTTTCGAGCGCGTCGAGCGCGGTGGCGATCGCCGCGAGACCAGAAGCGAAAGCCCATCCCCGTGTCCCAGTCTCCAGATCGGCGATGCAACGTTCGTAGGCGCTGCGGGTGGGATTGATTGAACGCGCGTAATCGTAGCCTTTATGCTTTCCGGGGCTTTCCTGCACGTATGTCGATGTCATGTAAATCGGCGTCATGATTGCGCCGGTAGATGGGTCGGGTTCCTGGCCGGCGTGAATCACGCGCGTGGCAAGTTCATGCTGCTTTTTCATTGGCTCTTAATGTAGCGCATACCTCCGGCTTGCGATTCCTAAAAGGCACAAGCGGGACGCATGTGCTACTACTTCCGGTTCACTGCTTGGGCATGTGCAACCGCAAATAGGAAAGCAGATCGGAGCGTGTGACGAGCCCGAGAAATTTATCGTCCTCCATCACGATGGCGACGCGTCCGCGGTCGAAGACATCTAGTAAATCTTTGATGTTCGCCCGAGGCGAGAGCGTTTCCAAATTGGAGGTCATGGCGGTTTTGACCGGGTCGTTAAAATGCGACGCGTCGCGGTGCACTTTCACCAGCACATCGGACTCATCCAGAAGGCCAATCGCGCGTCCATTGCGATCGACCACGGGAAGTTGCGAGACATCGGAGTCGCGCATCCGTTTGAACGCAGTCAGCAACGTGTCGT
>QHOF01000331.1 GCA_003219335.1 Verrucomicrobiota bacterium
GAGGTCCTTCGGACACGCATATTGAAATCTCTAAACGGGATTCACTTCGCATCCTTTCGCGTCGACACGCAGCGCGGCGATAAGACCTTTTCGCTCACCTCGCCGGAAATCAATCGACAACTCGGCGCCGCCGTCAAAGAAAAATCCGGTGCGCGCGTCGATCTTTCGCATCCCGAATTCACCGTAACCGTGGAAATTCTTCCGCAGGACGCTTTTTTTGGTTTCGACAAGATCCCCGGCGCGGGTGGATTGCCCGTTGGGGCGAGCGGTCGGGTCGTATCTCTGATCTCAGGCGGCATCGATTCGCCGGTCGCGGCTTATCGCATGATGCAGCGAGGCTGCCGGCTGATTTTCGTCCACTTTCACAGCACCCCCTATCTCGACAAGACTTCGCAAGAGAAGGTCCGTCAACTGGTGACGGCTCTCACGCGGCATCAATTTCTATCCCGCCTTTATTTGGTGCCGTTTGGCGAGATCCAAAGGCAGATCGTCGCCGCCGTGAGCCGACCGCTCCGCGTCGTGCTCTACCGGCGCATGATGCTGCGAATCGCGGAAGGTGTAGCGAGAAAAGAAAAGGCTAAAGCGCTTCTAACAGGAGAAAGCCTGGGTCAGGTCGCCTCGCAGACCCTGGATAACATGGCCGTTATCCAACAAGCCGCGACCCTGCCGATCCTGCGTCCTTTGGTCGGCATGGACAAACAAGAGATCATCGATCAGGCGCGCCGCATCGGCACATTCGAAATTTCGTCTATCCCGGATCAAGACTGCTGCCAGCTTTTTGTGCCGAAGCATCCTGCGACCAAAGCAAAACCATGGGAGGTAGAGGAAGCCGAATCCAAACTCGACGTCGCGGAACTGATGCGGATGGGAATTGAAAACACCATAAACGAAGAATTCACCTTCCCGGATTGATCGCATCTTGCCGTCTACCGCGCATTGGTCGCCGATGAACGTGCTCTTCGGGGCACAAACTTTTCCGGCTGGCCTGAAAGGACGCGAGTATCGCGCTCTGTCATCCCGAACGAATGTGAGGGATCTTGGTCCGGACGCATCAGGACGAACGGAAAGGCTTGAAATGAGAAATTTCCGTCCCTGCTGAGGCTCTCGAAACACGAGAACCATCCTTTCCGCAGCCTGCTAGCCTAGCCACTCACCATCAAAGCGTCACGCACCAGCGGCGAGCATTATGAGGTATCCAGAATACCAGCAAGATCAAGGCGGCTAGAAAGATCACTGGCGTTGGGAGCCAGCGCATCAGGGATAGAAATCCCCATAGGGGAACCCGTGGGCTGCGAGCGATCAGGTCATTGGATAAGAGATTCGCCCAACCGAAGCCGAGGATCATCATTGTTCCAGCTGTAACAATAAAAAACTTGATGTAGGCCCAGAGCCGTTGGCCTTTGGGTAAGTAAGTTGAAATTCTTTCCATCTCCAGCGCTGACCATATTTGGGAATGCATGAAGAGAGCGACCGAAACCAACAGACCAAAATAGTAGAAGAACCCGATCAGTCCTGATTTCGGCATTGTAAACGGGAGACAAGACATCAAAACCAAAAGCGGGAGCCAAAAAACCAACATCCGCACCTGTTGAATCACAAAAAGTCTCCTGTGAGAGATCGGCAGCGCGAGCAAGTAATGTCTTGACATCTGGTGCTGAGTTCGCCATGGAGAACCAAGGATGTAATTTTGGGCCATGCTTGGAAACATAAAATAAGCCGAGAAGAGCACCGGCAAACCTATCGCTCCGCTAACTAACGCTGCGATAGTGATGAACAGTAAAATGGCCCAGTATAACTGACAGTCTCGAAAGTCCCTTCTGAGAAAATGCAGAATCATAAACGTTCGAGGCGCTCTGCCACCGCGCCAGCGAGATCACGATTGCCATCTAGAAAATTACTTGTTTCCGAGAAAAGGAGTTGACGGCCTCGATTAAGAAGTAAGATCTTATCTGCGTACGTCTCTAACCCTTCAGGGATATTTGTAGCGAGCACAATGGTCATTCCCCGCTCTTTCTGTTGTTCTTGGAGCGCTTGAAGAAACTTTCTTCGTCCTAGAATGTCCAATACCGCAGTGATTTCGTCAGCGATCAGAAGTTCCGGGTCTGCGGCAAGAGCCCCAATGATCTGAAGGCGGCGAATTTCTCCGGCGGAGAGATTGCCCACGCGCTCCTCACAGCTAATCTTGAATTGCTCCGCCAACCGCTTTTCTCTCGCGAGATCGTAGCTATTGTAAAGCGACGATGAAAGGCCAGAAATTCTGCCCCATCCCAGTCCCCGGGAATATCGACCTTTTCCGATAGGTAACCAACACGCGCACGCGCTTCCCAGGCGTCATGACCAGGATCCATTTCCATGACTCTAAGCTGGCCGCCGGTGCGCCGACGGAAACCCATTAAGAGATCGAGCAGTGTCGTCTTGCCTGCTCCGTTTTCCCCCAAAACCGCGAGGAATTCGCCTTTGTTCAAGTTAAAGCTGAGTCCGTTCAATATCTCACGGCCATTGTGAAGGCAATATTGAAGATCGCTCGCAGCAACGATCATATACAGCTCAGTTCCGGCGAAGAACAAGAGAATGCATGGACAATAGTCACTGTCCGTCACACGTAGTGCTGAATCCGCTGCAGGCTGGGGGGAAAAAACAAATCTTCCGGCTCAGGTTTCTTTTTGATCATGCCCTGTTCGTATTCGTAGCGAATGGCGGCTTCTAAAGTTTTTCGATTATCCTCGAGATTGTAAGGCCAAGGGTCGGCGCCGAAAATTTCCCTTTGTTCCCGCATGAGATCCTGCACCCATACGAGAGCGAAACTGCGCGGATCCCTCATGCGCTCGTAACAAGCCTCTTTGGCGCGCTGAAAACCCTCAACCAAACTCATCGCCACCCAAGGATTTTTTTCCAAAATGTGATTCTCAATCACCACGGTATGCATGATGGGGAAAATCCCGCTCTTTTTGTAATAGTCAATCTCGGCTGCCTTCGGGTCTGGAAAGAGCAACGCCACTTTCGGCGATCCCTTTCTGATGGAAGGCAACACCTCCGGATAAAGGGCCGCTTCGAGGTCGCCGTCAAGCAACATCTGATCGACGTTCTTCCCCTCGGGCACGCGCTTTAGCTTGATCCATTTGGCCGGCTCGAACGGAATGTCCTCTTCTTCCTGGCACCACCATTCGATGGTTTTGAGATCGACGCCGTAATAGTCCTGAAGAATGCTGCGCATCCACAAACCGGCCGAGTTTTG
>QHOF01000332.1 GCA_003219335.1 Verrucomicrobiota bacterium
CTCGGCCGAGCTATATTGCCGGACCGGCGAGTTGTCAATCTCTTTTCTGTCTGATGAAAATCGCGGTTTTACTTCGGTCGGCTCGGGCGGCGCAGCGGTCGGAGGGGCGCGAAGTGTTCAAGATCGCACCGCTCGCTCGAACTCAGAGCGAGCGGGTCCGTCGGCTCGCGTTGGCAACCGGTTTTGGTTCCTCAGCTTGACAGAATGTGTTCAGTTAATAGATTGAAAAACACCACCTGCCCATATGCAAAAGTAGGCGAGACGTCGGTGATACCGGAGGTGACGATCATAGATTGCTTCGTACTCGATGCATGGTTGGCATCCGCGAAAAACCTTGAACGGCCCTGAACCGCCGCTCAGGTTTAGTATTTCTTCCCGGTTGCGTGCCTCGGTCATCGCTATTGCGATTGCTTGACGATATAGACCAACGTTCTGCGGCAAATCGATGTCGTAACCGAGAAGGGCGCCCGTCATGACTCCGTCCCTGCTGTAGCAGGAGAAAAAGGAATCCACTTGACCATTTTTCCTAAGTGCCTTGAAGACAAACGTATTTGCTTGGAGTACCAACGAGAAGAATCTTTCATTAAACTGCGGATTCAATAACGAGTGTTTCTTCAGATACAGATCGCGATATAACTTCGTGATTCGGATGACGTCTTTCTCGTCGAGTTCGTTCGACGCTATAACTTCATAGGCATTTTGTTTTAGCAGATTGCGGTCTCGTCTGACGTTCTCATTTTGTTTGTAACGTTTCGAAAAAGGATCCAGCACATAAACCTTTCTCGTGGCAACCATCTTGTATTTGTTTTCTCGAAGAACATCAAAAAACCGCCTGTGTACGTGCTTGTTAACCGATCGAAAGACGATCGCATAACCGGGATAGCGTTCCTCTAGATGCGCGGTGATCTCTCGAACTTGACTGGAGGTTAGGTTTGGACACGGATTGGTTGTAAGGAGCCAATTATTGACGTAAACAACCTTGTCGATGTGCGCAGCTCTAAGGAAAACCGCTGCAGCCGATGTTAGGGGCTTGAGGAGCCAGCGAGACAGTCGGTCGTTTCGCTTGGCCATTTCTTCTAAGGTGTACCTCACATAGTGGGAGTACAGCGAGCACACGTCGGAATCGCCAGGAGTTTCGTCACTGATGACGAGTGGCAGCACTAAATCGTCGGCGGTGAGGGCCAGCATGCGGACGTGAGCATTATCGACGTAGGACAGCGGACCGTTTTTGATGAAAGGGACGAGATACTTCTTCGCGTACTGTGCTTCCAGATCGGCAGGCCAACACAGACGGTCAATCGTGTCTACCCCGAAAATTGCAACGCTCGGCGCCCGAGTCATGGGGAAGTCATTTGGGGCAAGGCTTCATGGGTTTCACTGCCTTAACGGCAAGGTAATAGCCAGTCCAGTAGCGTGTCGGCCAATGCTTTAGAACCTCGAATGCATCGAGAACGCGCGGAGTCACAGATTCCAACAGCTTCCAACCGGCGCGTTCTACCAAAACGGACAGCCAGATGGCTGGAGCACGTGGCACGTGAGCGACTGCGGTGACCTCGGTGACCCTGAGTCCCAGCGCTTTGAGCTGCTGGCAAGCTTCTTTGCGACCATAAGTTGCACCGACATAGTAAGGAACGAGTCCTAAGCGGTATAGCCAGTCAAAAGGCAGTTGGTTACGGAGCCGCACCAGTGGGTTATGAGGATTGTCGAAGGTGACGACTAGGACGCCGCCGGGACATAACACTCGGACCAATTCTGCCAAACTTGCAGCAACATCCGACTTATCCAAAAAATGATCAAGCGAAGATCCAGAAAGAATGTGCCTTATCGTCCCTGACTTTATCGGGAGCTGACGCACATCGCCGACCAGCAGCGAGAAGACGCGCTGATCTGAAGCGAGCCGTTTTCGGGCAGCTTGGACAACCCCCGGAGAAACGTCTATTCCGATACTGCGTGGCCCAAGGTCCGCCAGCAGGTAATGCGGGGTAACTGCTTCTTCAAAGAGATCCGTCTTAAGGCTGCGGCCCGATTCGACTGCTGGTAACCAATCCTGCACCAAACATTGGTAAACCCGCTGCATGTAGGTGCGCCAAACGTGAATGGGTGCGCTCTCACGGGCCGTCGTTAAGACATCGTCCCAGTAATGCGCGCTAAAGCGATGTTGTGTCATCTGAACCTTGGCAGAAAAAGTGCATTACTTCAACAGCAGCAGCGCCAGTGTGAGGGCGAGGAAGTTGTTGCACGCGTGGGCAGCCACTGGTGCAATCAATGAGCCTCGCCACTCCCGCAACGCCGCGAGCACAATAGCAATCGCGCCCAACGCGGGAACAGCAACCCAACCCTGTGGGTGCAGCATGGCAAAAATGAAAGACACGATCGGGGCGCTGAGCGTCCAACGCCAGCGTTGCCGGAGATGGTGAAACAAAGCGCCGCGAAACATGGTCTCCTCCATGACCGGCGCGAAAACGCAGGCCACACCATACAGTCCCACGAGTTCCCAGGGTCCCCCATCCAGTTCCTGCATGATCGGAGATCCGGTCGCAGTGCCGGTGTACCGAATCAGAATAATGGTGACGAAGAACCCCACGGCAATAACCGGCATACCCGCAAGATATCCAGCGACGCCGGCCCCCACTTCCCGAATGAAACCGCGGCCTCGATGCCAGCCGAAAGCCTCTCGGCGCTGGGCGGTTGATGTGCGGAGAGCAACCCATTTCCAGATCACGGGAAGGATCAGCAACGTGATCCACGTCCATCTGTATAGGAATTTTAAACCACCTTTTTTTCTCGCCCGAGCAATAGCGCCGGACCGGCGAGTTGTCAATCTCTTTTCTGTCTGATGAAAATCGCGGTTTTACTTCGGTCGGCTCGGGCGGTGCAGCGGTCGGTGGCGCGCGAAGTGTTCAAGATCGCACCGCTCGCTCGAACTCAGAGCGAGCGGGTCCGTCGGCTCGCGTTGGCAACCGGTTCCTCAGGTCGTTTTGGAATAAATCGAATCGCTGCGCTGGCGCGTAAAGAAAAAAAACTGCGACCGTATCAGGAAACAACAGTATTCCGACGCTGCTGAAGCGGCGGGCGGGGTGAATAAAGCATTGTTCCCTCAAAGGTTCGTATCTCTTGTGCTAAACGAGAGCAAAGAAGAGCTAAAATCGGATTTAACCCGTTGTGATTCTAGAAAACTAGGGTTCACGCGCGACGATTTGTTATCCCGAATTCGTTTCATACAAAGGAGACCCTTCATTGTTAAAAAGAAGGCATTGCCTCCTCATCAATGGTTAAGTATAGAATGTTCACAGTGAGCAGAGGAGAGTGGATCCCGTGAAATCAAGGAGGCAAGCCTATGGCAAAGATGCTGG
>QHOF01000024.1:0-4294 GCA_003219335.1 Verrucomicrobiota bacterium
GATCGGACGCCAGCTGAGCGCGCTTATCGAATCTGTCCGATAAAGTTCCATCGCGACTACACTGCGCGCTTCATCCTATTCCATCGAGCGTTGCGCGCCCGAAACTGAATTTTCTTTTGGCCAAATAGGTCGAAGGTTTGAAAGCGCCCAGCATTGTTTGAATTGCAGGTCGTTTGACGAAACGTAATTGAAGTTCATCCGTGGAATGACGTGATCGATATGGATTCCTCCGTCAAAGAATTTGTCCCAAATCATTCCTTCTGTGAACTGTGATTCGAGGTGAGCCTTCAACTCTTCTACAGAATACCCGAGCAGGTTTTCCCAGTTGCATTTTCGTTTTGCGCCTAACAGAGCGCTTCGAACTGATTGACTCATGCGATGGTAAAGCATTCCTTCTGGAGTCGAACGCATCTTCATTCGCGCCCGTTTGATCCGGGCGCGATATTTAGCACCCATCCTTGCTCGCTTTGCCTTTAATTTCGCGCGGTATAGCTCAGGATTCGCCGCGTAACGATCGCGATATTGTTTGTTTATCCGCGCTCTGTTTCTGCGCTGCCAAGCAACTGTCAGTGCATGTTGTTTCGCTCGATTTTTGTCACGCCATCGCTTTTTGGCTGCGCGAGCACGCACCTTCTGCTCTTCTGTCAAAAGATAATATGGGTTGTTCACCGTCAGGAAGATGACTTACAACACACTAACTATTCGACGATCGCTCAATGGCAAGCAGTGCGCTCCCGAATCCGTTCGATCCGTGTAATCCGCGGTTGAATCCTAGTGACTAACCTTTCTTAATGGCGAAGCCGATGTAGCCCCAGCGGCCCCATTCATGGTGCGATGTGCGCTGTGCATCGCGGCGGCCAGTTTTTTTGTCGTGCGCGTATGTTTTCGTCACAAATTCCGGGAACGCCGCGTTCATCTGCACGTCATGGGACACCAGCAACCCGCCATCGCGCAATCGCCGCCAAAATTGCCTGAACTCCCAGAGCATGTGCCGATAGCTGTGCGAGCTGTCGTGTAGAAACATATCGATGGATGAAGGCAATCGGTCGCTTCGCACAAAATCTTCCACTTTTCCGCGCAGCGGCACGAACTGCGACCGCAAATCATCCGGAATCAAAGCGCCGTGCTCGCATTCTTCGCTCCATTCGATGCTGTACAACCTCGCGGTCGCGAGTTTCTCATCCGCAAGCGCTTTTAAGATAATCGCTGAGGACATCCCAATGAACCCACCCGACTCAACAACTTCCGCTGGTCGGAGCCAGCGCGCTAATCCGTAAAGCGTTGCGCAATCGAGCGCTCCCATTACCCCCTCGCTGCCGTATGCGTCGCGGCGCCGGATCATTTCCGTCATGAACTCGCTTGCTCGAATTTCTGCTGCAAAACGCGCCACAGCGTCCCACATGCCGTAAAAAGACGGCGAAGCTGCCTGGATCTGATTTCCCTTGTGGGCTCGTGCCTCCCAAGGCCACTGAAACGCGCGCATTTGTGATACGAGAGGCGAAAACATTCGCTGCACTTTCAACCGACGCGAATTTTATTTCCTGTCTCGCCAACAACGGCAAGACAGCGGGGTCGAGGCAGCAAACTCGTCCTTTTCTATAGGGGAACGGTGTGCTTAATTTCGGGTTTGCCTGTGAGCAGCAAACCGAAGCAGCGCGAGACAGAGCCTAATTTTGAGGGGGCTATGGATCGCCTCGAAAAAATTGTCGAGCAGATGGAATCGGGCAAACTGCCGCTTGAAGATCTGATCGTGCGTTACGAAGAAGGAATGAATCTTGTAAAAATTTGTCAAGAACGACTCGCGAACGCGGAGCAAAAGATCGAAATCATTGCTCGCAACAGCGCCGGCAAAATCGTAGTCAAAGATTTCGAGCCAACGCAAGAGGCGGCCGCGCAGGCGGGCATACCCGATGAACCCCAAAAGACGAATGACGAAATCAACCTCTTCTGAGTCCACCCAAATGGATGCCGCGCCCACGCGCTTGCTCGACGGAATCCGTTCCCCTACCGATATCAAGGCGCTGCGCGAACAAGATCTGCCGCAGCTTGCGCAGGAAGTGCGGGATGAGCTGATTGAGGTCCTAGCCCAAACTGGCGGCCATCTTGGGCCGAATCTCGGCGTGGTCGAATTGACGATTGCTTTGCATCGGGTGTTCAACACACCGCGCGACCGATTCGTTATGGACGTGAGCCACCAGGGCTATGTCCATAAAATGTTTACCGGCCGACTCGATCGTTTCTCCACAATGCGGCAGTATGGCGGGCTCAACGGTTTTCTCTTACGCACAGAGAGCGAACATGATTGTTACGGCGCGGGCCACGCTGGAACAGCGCTTTCGGCGGGTCTCGGTATGGCGGTCGGACGCGACCTGCGCGGAGGCGACGAGAACGTCGTGGTAGTAGCAGGCGACGCCGCGTTCACCTGCGGAATTAGTTACGAAGCTCTCAACAACGTCAAAGCACATACCAAGCGCTTCATTGTTGTGCTTAACGACAACGAGTGGTCCATCGCAAAAAACGTGGGCGCGATCGCAAATTATCTAAACACAATCGTAACCAGCCCGACCTTTGCTCATCTCCACGAGAAAGCACGCCATTTCGTGCAGGCGATTGCCGGAAAATCGGTGGCTGAATTCGCGCATAAAGTCGAGGAAAGCGTCAAGGGATTGCTGGTGCCGAGCGTCATCTTCGAAGAGCTCGGATTGCGCTACTATGGACCGATCGATGGCCACGACATCCCGTTGCTCATTCGGACATTTGAGTTTTTGAAAACACAGGAAGAGCCGGTCCTCTTGCACATTCTCACCCAGAAAGGCAAGGGATACGCGCCTGCCCTCAAGCAACCCGATAAATTTCACGGCCTCGGCAAGTATAAACTGGAGACAGGCGAGACCGCCCCGACACCGACGCCCACCTATTCGGAAATTATCGGTAAAGCACTGGCAAAATTCGCGGAGACCAATCAAAAGCTCGTCGCCATTACAGCGGCAATGCCGAGCGGGACGGGCCTCTCGCATTTCGCCAAGGCGCACCCCGGCCGCTATTTCGACGTCGGCATCGCGGAAGAGCACGCCACGCTTTTCGCGTGCGGTTTGGCAACGCAAGGGTTGCAACCATTCCTCGCGATTTACTCCACGTTTTTTCAGCGCGCCTACGACATGGCGATTCACGATATCGCGATCCAAAACCTCAACGTAAAACTGTGCATGGACCGCGCCGGATTAAGCGGCGACGACGGCCCGACGCATCATGGCTTGTTCGATATCGGCTATCTGCGGCACATCCCCAATTGGGTGCACATGCAACCAAAGAACGAGGATGAATTCGTCGATATGCTTTGGACGATGGCGCACTACAACTCCGGTCCGGTCGCCATCCGTTATCCGCGAGGCTCAGGAACCGGTGCGAAAATCAAACTGGAACCGAAGCTTCTCGAGATCGGCAAGGCGGAAGTCGTACAACACGGGCGCGATGTGGCGATCTTCGGCCTGGGCAACATGTTCGAAGTTGCCGAAGAAGCCGCGCGGAAGCTGGAAGAGAAAGGAATTTCCGTTGCGCTAATCAATCCGCGCTGGATCAAACCGATCGACACCGGCACGCTGGAATTTTTCGCGCGCAGCGTGCAAGTCGTCTGCACAATTGAGGATCACGTTTTGCACAATGGTTTTGGCTGCGCGGTGATGGAACATTTGCATTCGCAAATGATCAACACACCGGTGGTGCGCATCGGCTGGCCCGATCACTTCATCGAGCACGGCGCCGTCCCAATCCTGCGCAAGAAACACGGCATCACAGCCGACGCGCTGGTGGAAAAAGTTCTGCCGCTTCTGCACAAAAAATCCAGGCTCAAGCCGTCCGTAGCCTGAGACTCCCAGTGCCTTCGCCCATCGCGCGAATTACAGTGGCGCCCCGCGTCGCCTATCTGAGTGGGATTTGCGAAAATCCGGAGCGTGAACGGATATGCGAGCCGGCTTGTCAAAACCTCTCGGGCAGTCGCCCCTCCATGAAACCCGTCGCAGCGTTTTCCGTTCGATCAAAGGTGCTGGCGACAATCGCGGCTGCTGCGCTGGCGATTACCCTGGGCGTTCTCGATTATGTCACCGGCCGTGAATTGGCGATCTCGGCTTTCTATTTGCTTCCGACGTGTTTGGCTGCATGGGCTGCCGGACGCCTGGCGGGCTTCGCCATAGGCGCCTTGTGCACGGCGGCATGGCTCATAAGCGATCTGTTGAACGGTGCCGTCTATCACCATGCGTTGATTCCTGTTTGGAACGCAATCATGCTGTTTGCGTTC
>QHOF01000024.1:4304-19103 GCA_003219335.1 Verrucomicrobiota bacterium
GCGTTCTTTTTTGTTGTCGTCTGGCTGCTTACAGCATTTCACGATTCGCATGATTTTCTCGAGCAAACCGTCGAGCGCCGGACCTCCGCGTTGCGAGCGGAAATGGAAGAGCGCCGACGGCTGGAGCACGCGAAGCTGCAGGCAGAGCGACTCGCAGTGGTTGGTTCCCTCGCCGCTAAGGTCGCCCACGAGATTCGCAATCCACTCGGGTCAATTTCGCTGAATCTGGATTTGCTCGGTGAGGAGCTTAACACCCTGGCTGATTCCAGTGCGCGTTCTCCGGAACAATGCCGAACGCTTCTGCGCGAAATGCGTTCACAGATATTGCGAATCACACAGGTACTGCAGGAGTATCTACAATTCGCCCGAATGCCGAAGCCGCAGCGCGCCGCGGTGTCGATTACGAATTTGCTGGAGGAAAAATTAAATTTCATGCAGCCGTTGTTGGCTGAAAAAGATGTGGAATTGAAGAAGGCTTTCGATCCGGACTTGCCGCCAGTTGAGGCCGATCCCGAGCAGCTTTGGGAGGCGCTACTGAATCTGATCCGCAACGCCGTGGATGCGATGCCGCATGGAGGAAACTTGGGCGTCAGCGCCAATCGAAGTGACTCAAAAGCTCTGATACGTATCAGCGACACCGGCCTCGGCATGACCAAGGAGCAGGCGCGCAATCTGTTTGTGCCGTTTTTCACCACGAAGAGAGACGGCACCGGTCTGGGGCTCGCGCATACGCTGCAGATCATCAATGAACATGGCGGCAAGATCGATTACACCACGGCCCCCGGAAAAGGCAGCACCTTTACGATTGAGCTTCCGCTGGCAGCCGGAGCGTGAACTCGTGAGCGCAACGCGCCGATGGCAACAAGAAGATTAAAAGCGAAGGGCGCCTTCGTTTCCGAAAGCGCCCTTCATAGTTTCGATGGCGATAAGCCGAATTCTGTCCCAGCCCCAGTTTTGTTGGTGAGTTAAGTAACTGGTTCACCTCCGCAACAAAACTGGAGCTGGGGATGATCATTTATCTCCCAGCCCCAGTTTTTCTGGCGAGCTTGAATCACGCTCGCCTGGTTTTCAGAAAAACTGAGGCTGGACGGGCCTCGATTTGCATCTCAGCCGCGTGCGACGATACCCGAGGATTAAATCGGGCCGGCTGCCCTTCCTCTGTTTTGTCTTGCACCGCATGGGGTTTTTCCTGCCTCGCGAATTACTCCACGAGCGGTGAGCTCTTACCTCGCCTTTTCACCCTTGCCTGTGCTTTTCTCAAAGAACCGGCGGTATCTTTTCTGTGACACTCTCCGTCAACGTTCGCTTTGGCGAACGTTGCCCGCGCGTTTTACGCGGCATGCTGCCGTATGGTGTTCGGACTTTCCTCCAGCAAGCCGCAAGCAGCTCACCGGCGATCATCTGCCATCGGCGATCAATTTACCACAATCGGCGAAGAAGAAAAGAACCGCGGGTTGCGGGCGCGGCGGAGCCGCAGCCAAAGTAGCGCAGACTTCCAAGTCTGCTGTGTCGCGGCTTTCCAAAGCTGCTTGGCGTACAACTTGACCCGCCATGCCGATTTGGAAATCGGCGATACAGCAGGTTTCGGAAACCTTCGCTACAGCGCCCTCGCACCGTTACGAATTACATCCGAGTCATCAGCGTAAGCAGGGTTCTGTTGTGATGAAGCCAGAGATCTCTCGACTCCGCTCGACATGACAAGTAACAAAATGGAGAAGGGACGTTTACCAGAAAAATCGAGATCATCGCCAGCGCAATGAGTAGTCGGCCGATCATTGCGCCGAGATTTCCAATGAAACTTCCCCAGCCGGCGCGACCAGCGTCGATCATTCGTTTGCCGGCTATGAATTCGCCTGTGATGGCGCCGATCACCGGGCCGACGAATAATCCGATGATTCCGAAAAAGAGACCGATCACAGCGCCGAGAATTGCGCCGAAGGCGCCCCACTTTGTCGCGCCGAAAAATTTTGCGCCAAAATAGCTACCCAGAAAATCGAACGCGTAGGAAATGAATGTAAACAATGTGAGGATCGCAATCGTTCTCCAGCCAATGCTCTTGTCTGCGCTGAGCATCAGGCGATGCATGATGGCCGCAGCGAGAATAACGGTCGTACCAGGAAGAATTGGAACGACCGTACCGATCAGGCCAACGGCGAACAGGCTGATTGTGACCAACCACCAGAAGATTTCCATTGTGAGTGTTGAACGTTGTAGGCGTTCCGCCCGTTTGTCATGTTGAGCGCTTCGGCTTCGCTCAGGACAGGCTTCGCGAAACATCTCTGGCCCGAGCATTGCGGAAGTTGGCCACTCAGACAATCAGGATTCTTCTCCCGCGCCCGCGGGATCAGGATGACAAAGAGCAGTAGATGCTTCAACGATGTCTTTGACCCGCTACGCGTCGAATCTATAGTGAGATTGCCTCCCAGAAATAACGCAACTGGAGAATTCGTTTATGCCACTTTCCGTTGGAACCAAAGCGCCAGATTTCACTTTATCGACAAAGACAGGGGACGGACCGAAACAAGTCAGGCTGAGTGACAATTTCGGCAAGAGAAACACACTGCTGCTCTTCTTTCCCATGGCGTTCACCGGCACGTGTACGACGGAGATGTGTGAAGTGAGTGCGGGGTTGAACGCTTACACGGGTTTGAACGCCGCTGTTTACGGAATCAGCGGCGACAATCCCACGGTGCCCTTGCTGAGCGATTACGACCACAAGACGGCGAAAACTTATGGTGTGATGTACGACGCGTTCCTGCCGCAAATGAACCTCGGCATGGGCGGGGTGCCAAAACGGTCTGCGTTCGTCATCGATAAAAATGGGGTGATCCAATACGCGGAGAGCAATGACGACGCGCGCCAGTTGCCGAATTTCGAGAAAATTAAAGCCAAGCTAGCGGAACTGAAATGAATCTTTGTCATTCCGAGCGGAGTCGAGGAATCTCTCGATACCTTCTGAAGAGAGCAGCCAGAGATGTCTCGACTTCGCTCGACATGACAACGACTGCATGCACGACGAATTTAAAACACTGAGAAAATTCGACACCGGCAACGGTCGCGAAGGTTTTCTCTATTCGCTGCCGGCGTTGGAAGAACAGGGCCTCGGGAAAATTTCCCGGCTACCTGTCAGTATCCGGATTGTTCTCGAATCAGTGCTGCGCAATTGCGACGGCAAAAAAGTTCGGCGCAAGGACGTCGAGACGCTGGGGAACTGGAATGCGAAGTCGCCGGCGAACGCCGAGATTCCATTCATCGTCGCACGGATCGTTTTACAGGATTTCACCGGCGTGCCGTTGGTGGTCGATCTCGCCGCCATGCGCAGCGCGGTCGCGCGACTTGGCCGCGACCCGAAAATCATTGAGCCGCTCGTGCCTGTCGATCTCGTAGTCGATCACTCGGTACAGGTGGATTTCTTTGGTTCGCAGCGCGCGCTCGAATTAAACCTGGACATGGAATTCAAACGCAACCGCGAACGTTACCAATTTCTCAAGTGGGGCCAGCAAGCCTTCAAAACTTTCCAACTTATCCCACCGGGGATCGGCATCGTGCACCAGGTGAATCTCGAATACCTGGCGAAAGGCGTGCTGAAGAGTAGCGCGAGCGTCCCGCTTGCGAATCAAAAAAACGCAACCGAGACGGATGCGCTACTTTACTTCCCAGACACTCTGGTCGGTACTGATTCGCACACGACGATGATCAACGGTCTCGGTGTGGTTGGCTGGGGCGTGGGCGGAATTGAGGCGGAAGCGGGGATGCTCGGCCAGCCGGTTTATTTTTTGATGCCAGAAGTGGTGGGCGTGCACATGAGCGGGCAGTTGCGCGAAGGCGTCACCGCAACTGATCTCGTGCTCCATATCACGCAGTTGCTGCGCGCGCACAAAGTGGTCGGAAAATTTGTCGAGTTTTACGGCGAAGGCGCGGCGTCGCTGCCGGTGCCGGATCGAGCGACAATTGGAAACATGTCGCCCGAATACGGCGCAACGATGGGCTATTTCCCGGTTGACCGGGAATCAGTCGATTATTTGCGGGCCACCGGACGCAGCGAGGAGCAATGCCTTGCGTTGGAAAATTATTTTCGCGCCCAAAAAATGTTCGGCATGCCGCGCAAAGGCGAAATCGACTACAGCGTGGATATCGATTTGGATCTGGCAGAGGTGCAGCCGAGCGTCGCCGGACCGAAACGGCCGCAGGATAGGATCAATTTGCCCGACCTTGGGAAAACATTTCGCGAATTGCTGGAAAAACCGGTGCACGAAGGCGGCTACGGAAAGAAACACGTCGATCTTCGCGAAAAACATCTGGTGGAATTGAACGGCAGCGCGCCACGGAACGGCGCGATGTTTTCGACCGACAAAAAAGAAGATCAGGGAATCAGCCCCGGCGAAGAACGCAACAAGCTGGAGATGGTTGCAAACCGGCCAACACCCGATCCCGCGACGGAGATTGAAGCGGAATCGCGAGAGGTTTTCACTCGCGGGCGAACTCACATCGGCGATGGGAGCGTGCTCATCGCGGCGATCACGAGCTGCACAAACACGAGCAACCCCAGCGTGATGATCGCCGCCGGTTTACTCGCGAAAAAAGCAGTCGAGCGCGGTCTGCGCGTGGATCCCGCGGTGAAAACGTCGCTCGCGCCGGGGTCGCGCGTTGTTTCCGATTACCTGGAGAAAACCGGGCTGCAAAAGTATCTCGATCAACTCGGATTCAATCTTGTCGGGTACGGATGTACGACCTGCATTGGCAACTCCGGGCCGTTGCATCCGAACATCGAGAAAGCGATTCACGAACACGATCTGGTTGCCGCATCTGTCCTCTCGGGCAATCGCAACTTCGAAGCGCGCGTGCACCAGCATATCAAGGCAAATTTTCTGATGTCGCCGCCGCTCGTTGTCGCCTTTGCGCTCGCTGGTCGAGTGCATGTCGATCTCGCACACGAACCTATCGGGAAAGATAGAGACGGCAAAGAAACCTTTCTGCGCGATCTCTGGCCAACGCTCCACGAAATCCGGCAGCTCATGCAATCCGCGCTAGCGCCGGAAACGTTTCGCAAATTTTATCGCGATTTTGCCGGGCAAAACCCAAAGTGGAACGAGATTCCATCGAGCACCGGCGACATTTATCACTGGGACGAAAAGAGCGATTACATCCATGAGCCGCCGTTCTTTGATAATTTCTCCATGGAGCCCCGCCATATCGATGAAATTCGCGGGGCGCACGCGCTGGGAATTTTTGGCGACACGGTGACGACCGATCACATTTCGCCGGCGGGCGCGATCAAGGCGACATCGCCGGCCGGGCAGTATTTAATTTCGCGCGGAGTGCAGCCACAAGATTTCAACAGTTACGGTTCGCGACGCGGCAACGATCTGGTAATGACGCGCGGCACATTCGCCAATGTGCGCATCAAGAACTTGATAGTGCCGGGAACCGAGGGCGGCGTGACGAAATACTATGGGGGAGATCGGCAAGATGCCGATGCCACGATGTCGATTTTCGATGCGGCGATGAAATACGCCGAGACAAATACTCCGCTGATCATTCTCGCCGGTCACGAATACGGCACTGGCTCATCACGCGACTGGGCGGCGAAAGGAACTCGGCTGCTCGGCGTGAAAGCAGTGCTCGCGGCAAGTTTCGAACGAATTCATCGCTCAAATCTCGTGGGCATGGGCGTGTTGCCGTTGCAATTTCCCGAAGGAACAACGGCGCAATCCCTCGGGCTCGACGGCTTGGAAATCTTTTCGATCATCGGATTGTCAGATGCAATCAAGGCCGGGCAAAATGTAACGCTCGAAATCGAAGGCAAAGGCCAACCAAAGCGCTCGGTTCCACTGAAGTTGCGCATCGATACGCCGATCGAGATCGATTACTACCGGCACGGTGGAATTTTGCCATTTGTGCTGCGGCAGTTGCTGTCGAAGTAATCTGATAGGACGTCGCTGTGAGGCGCCATTTCTTTGGCGTCCGCCGCGGCGGACGCCCTACAGTATCTGACGCCGGTGAATCGTAATCGGCGAACCGTCGGCAATAAATGCGGACCGCGGCGGCTGGCTTAACGTCTCAGCGAATTGCTCGCAGTAGAGAGTTGCAATGTCTGCGTTCAATTCGAAGTCGCTCGCATTCCAAATTTTCCATCGCGGATGCTCGACGCGATACTCGCCGCAGCGGCTGTGAAGAGTGGTGTAACCCCAGTAATGCTCAGTGATGAATTCGGCATGGCTTCCCGCTGAAATTGATTGCGGCTCGCCAGTCCCGCTCATTTTGATTGATTCCCATTTGCCGCGTCGCCATGAAAATTCCACTTTCAAATGGGAATCGACATGGTCGATTTGGTGTTTCATCGGTAACGCGAGATAATTTTCGCTGTAACATGCGCGCGCAATGAGCGCTATCGCGCGCCTCGGGACAAGCTCGCGGATGAAAACTACGCCGCGCCGCCACGTATCGGCGGATTTTCTCCTAACGTAAAAGCGCAGATTAACTTCTTCGAAGTCGCGATGTAATGGGATTGGAAATCCGCGAAGACGTGTATCGAGAAAGAGGAATCCGACCATACTGAGGAACGTTTCACCATCTTCGAAGTCAATCTCTGTACCAGGCGGAACTAACGGCGCGAGCAGGCGAGTATCGACGACATAATTTAGCATTGCCAGATAACGCCAGTTAGCAGTGAGAAATGGTTGCATGCCGCGGCCGACATTCGACCTTCCGGTCACTGCAACAACTTTTCGAGCGACGGACTGCGTTCGGTGCCGAGCGCGGTGGCCCGGGCATAATGTTCTCTGGCCAGTTCCCTCGAGCCAGGCTGAGTAGTGACAAGAATGACTGCGAGATTAAAATGCGCGTCGGCGTAGTTGGGATTCTTGGCGATGGCCTGAAGAATCTCTGTCTCTGCCTCTCGCTGTCGCCCTTTTTGGCTGGCCGTAATACCCAGATAATTGTGCGCGGTTGCGCTGTTGGGATTGATCTCGATCGCTTTCCTCAAATCGCTCAACGCATCGTCGAACCTGGACTGCCGATAATGGACTATGCCCAGCGTGGTGAGCACAAAATCGTTGTCAGGCGCAATGGCGAGCGCTTTTTTCAACGTCGATTCCGCGGAGCGCAACCTGCCACTGCGAAAATAAACCACCCCAAGATTCGAAAAGGCATCAACGTTGTTGGGAATCTTGCCCAGGATTTGTTTGTATTGCTTTTCCGCCGCCCGAAGTTTGCTATGCTCGAGATTTCTCCTCGCCGCGCGCGCAGTGCTTTGCAGTTCGTCTATCTCATCGGCTTTGGACGCATCGGGTTTGTTGGTTGTCGCCTCGCCAGCGCGCGGGGAGTCTGCCGTGGCGCCACTGGAATTCACCGACGATTTTTTTTCAAAAACAAAACTCGCTTTGAATACACCGGGGTTCTGGTCTGAGACTGAGACCACCGGTTGCCGCAGCAAAGCAAGCTCTTCCCTGCTTAACTTGGTGACCGGCTGCGCGAGAAATTCGATCTGCCTGTTCAGTGTGTCCGATCTGATTTTCAATTTATCGAACTCCGCCAACACCAGTTTCCTTGCGTCCTCCCGGCGCGCTTCTTCCTGGCGTTCCCGCACGACGATGCTGCGCAACAGCTCGTTTTCTCTCCTGAGCTGGCTGGACTCCTCACTGTTTGCGCCGGCCAGCTTTGCCGCTTGAAGCTGCGTGCCTGTTTCATCTAACTGAACATCAAGCTCGGCCGCTCTTGCTGCCAAATAATCACTCCTTTTCCGACTTTCGGCGAGTTGCTGTTGCAAGTCTGCCAGTTGCTGTTTCATGCCGGCAAATTTCTCTGCGCTCGGATTGCCCTCGCTAAGATTCCGGACCGTTCCCTCCACGCTTGCCAGTTTCTTTTGTAACTCGTCCTTTTCGGCCACGAGCAACTGCACACGCTGTTCGGCTTCCCTCGCGACCTTGAGTTGGGCGAGCGCTTCATCGCGCTCGCGCTCAAGCGCAGTGATTTGTTGATTCGCCTCGGCAAATTTCGCCTGAGTATCGTCCCTTTGTTTTTCCGCCGTTGCGCGCGCCTCAGCCGTCGCGGCGACGGCATCTTTCAATTGTGCCACTTCCGCGCGCAACTGACTTTCTGATTTTCGCGCGTTGTCGAGATCGTTTTGCGCTTGTTCCAGCTTTGAAGTTGTTTCCTTCAGACGCGTATTGACGGTTTCCTTTTCTTTCCGTGCCGTTTCCAGTTCGCCGCGCGTTTTCTCCAGTGCCGCTTGCAACTGATCGACTTTGCCGCGCAATTTTTTTGTCGCCTCTTTGACTGCGGCATCGCCCGACGCTTGAGTGGTCGGAACGTCCCGTTGCAGGGCCACAACTTCAGGCCCCGGCTCGGACCAGCCCTCGCTCTCTGGCAGTGAGGGAGCAACTTCAGGCAAAGGACTTGCACTGGCGCTGAGCGCATTTTGCCGCGTCATTCTCTCCTGAATGCGCAAGATTCCTTCGCTGATCTTGCGGCCGCGATATTCCACGATTGCCGGCTGCCAATTAGCGTGCGATCTGCGCAACTGCTCGATCAGGCTTCCGGCAAATCGGTATTTGGCCAGGGCCGTCTTGAACCGGTTTTCGCGCTCCAACTTTTCGCCCTGTTGCGCGGAGAGATAGGCTTTGAGAAAAATCTCGCTTGGATCATCCTGCTGCCCTACGACGGCGGTAGCCCGGAGAAACAAGAAAACAGCGAGCAACGCCGCACCGACTCGCTTTATGCGACGGCGAGGCGTCACGATCCCCCGGCTGCAGGCAGAGTTTTGTTCCACCGGCGGCGAGAATTAGTGGAATGATCGGGAAAAGTCGAGTCCTTTATTTGCAAAAACAGATACAAATTTTAGAATCTTTTTCCGCTTCAGTGATGGTGGTCGTAGCTCAATGGTAGAGCCCCAGATTGTGGTTCTGGTTGTTGCGGGTTCGAGTCCCGTCGGCCACCCCAGCTTCGCAAATCCCAAATTCCAAATCCCAAACTCCAACATCTCGATCTCTACGGTTTGGGTTTTGGAGCTTGGGGCTTGGGATTTTCGATTGTGTGCCTGTAGCTCAACCGGACAGAGCTTCTGACTTCGGATCAGAAGGTTGGGGGTTCGAATCCCTCCAGGCACGGATTTAAGCTCAGTTACATTCGCCACACGATCGACTGGTCTGGACGTCCCCATCAAGCAAGGGATTATCAATTCCCCGTCGCTGAACGCCGTTGCCTCGACAGAAGAGAACACTTATTGATGTCCTCAAGCGATGACGACTCGGCGCGAAGAAGAGTTCATGCGGGCTGCGCTTGAGGAGGCGAAAAAAGCGCTCGGCCGGACCAGCCCGAATCCCGCTGTGGGAGCGATCCTGGTCATTGGCAATCGGATCGTGGCGAAAGGACATCATCGGGAGGCGGGTCGCGCGCACGCTGAGGTTGAATGCCTTCGCAATTTTGATGCGCCGGTGCCTGCTCGCGCTATCCTTTACGTCACTTTGGAACCGTGCTCGACAATGGGGCGCACCGCGCCGTGCACGGATGCGATTATCAAGGCCGGAGTCAGAAACGTAATTCTCGGCGCGATGGATGTAAATCCGCGTCACTCCGGCCGAGGCATCGTGAAATTGCGAAATGCGGGCGTCAACGTGCGAGAGGGCATTTTGGCCCAAGAATGCGCCCGGCTGAACGAAGCGTTCAACAAGTGGATTGTCACCGGGCAACCTTTCGTCATCGCAAAGTGCGGCATGTCTCTTGATGGCCGATTGACGCGGCCTGCCGGCGAGCCGCACTGGATCACGGATGCGGCTGCACGCCGTCACGCACATCAGCTTCGTGCCCACGTGGACGCGGTGCTTGTCGGAGCAGAAACGGTGCGCACGGACGACCCACGTTTGACCGTGCGCGGTGTGCGCGGGGCCCGACAACCGTGGCGCGTTGTGCTAACCCGCTCGGGCCTGTTGCCACGTCGCGCTCATCTGTTCTCCGACAGATTTGCTGCGCGAACACTGATCTACAAGCGAAGAGATTTGTCTTTCGTGCTGAAGGATCTCGGCAAGCGCGGCATGACCAGTGTCCTGATCGAGGGGGGCGGCGAAGTACTTGGCCAAGCGCTCGACATTCGGCTCATTGATAAAGTGCAGCTTTATTTGGGGCCGATCTTGACTGGAGGGCCAGTATTCGCATTCCGCGGCCGGGGAGCAGGAAAAACTGCGGATGCGCTGCGGCTCAACCACGTTTCTTACCGGCGGATCGGCCAAACCGTTTGCGTTGTGGGTTATCCTATGCAGTCCGAACAAAGCGAGGAACTTCTCGGCGTTCCGGCTGTTTAATTGTCGGAGGTAAAATAATGTATTGGAAAAAACTTCTGTTAATTGGATTGGTGGCGGGGGGAGTGGCTTTTGCGCCGACGCCAAGCTCTGACGCTGGCGTTTCGGTCGGAATTGGATTGGGGTTCCCTGTGGGATACCCGTATCCTTACCCTTATTATCCGTACCCCTACGGATATTACGGACCGGCAGTGTACTGGGGGCCGTCCTTTTACTGGCACAACGGGCACCGCGTTTTTGTCGCGCATCCTCGTCGTTTTGTCCGACATCCTCGTCATTTTCATCGGTAAGCTGAGGATGTAGAATCTGTGGAGCTGGCTCGAAAGCGATTTCGAGCCAGCAGCTTTTTTACCAGCGATTGTTGCACCAACAACGCGCAAAGAAGAAAACTGCCGTTCTATTTTTTGGAATTCGGGGACTGTGCCGGCTTGGTAGCAGGACTCTTGGCCGGCTGGTCAATCTGGAACTCTTTTTTCAGCTCTTGAATCAGAGCCGGAAGTTCCTTTTGCCTTTCGGCTTCGATTTGCTGCCGGAGCGTTTGTTCCACTTTTCGGCGTTCCTGAATGTAGCGGGATTCAAACCGCGCACGCTCCTGCGGACTAAGCTGAAGCCCGGAGTCGCGAACTGCCGCTTCCGCCTCGCGGGTCATCATCTGCCGACGCAAATTCTCTCGCTGGCGCATGAGGTTGCGCTGCTCGGGGCTCATTCGCATCCAAATCTCGGCGTTACGCCGGAAATTCTGGCGGGCTTCTGGAGGAAGTGCCAGCCACCGCTCACGTATGTTCTGCCGCGGCCCCGGCCCTTGCGGCCCTAGCCCCCCCGAGGGCCGCCCGGTGGGACGATGTGATTGGGCTTGCGCTTGTGCGGCAGCGCAGAACAAAGCGAAAACCGACCAAGCGACGAATAGTTTACAAAGCTGGCTTGTCTTCCCACACGCTATTTTCATCCCAGGCGATCAATTCATCCAGATCAGCCACGACGTCATAATCTTGTGGATCGATTTTAGCCACTACGTCTAAATCATTTGCAGAGGCAGTCTGCGAGACTGGATGATGTGTGGCGATAGCCATGCCGGCCACCACAATTGCCACAGCGGACGCTGCGACGAGTCTGCGCAAACTAAACCAGTTCCGTGCCCGCTCAAAACCGGTGGTTTCTTGGCGAATCTTTCTCAGCACGTTCCGGGCAAAAAAAGGTGAAAGCGCGGGCGCGGGAACACGGCCGAGAATATCCCACAACTCTTTGTCGTCCTGACGTTCCATAGTCTCCAATCAATTGAACTTATTGCAGCGTTGGAAGTTGCGCTCGAATAGGCGCCGAAAATATGGTTCAAATGCCGGGGGCTTCAAGGAATCCCTCCAGCTGTCGAATACGAGTGGGATGCCGCATTTTGCGCAGGGCCTTTGCTTCGATCTGGCGAATCCGCTCGCGGGTAACCTGGAACTGCCGGCCTACCTCCTCCAAGGTGCGGCTGTATCCGTCGATCAGCCCAAAGCGTTGCTCGAGGACTTGCCGTTCGCGATCGGTGAGCGTTTCCAGCACGTCTTTGATTTTTTCCTTCAGCAAAACAATGGCGGTCATGTCGCTCGGGTTTTCGGCGCCTCTGTCCTCGATAAAATCGCCGAAATTGGTTTCTTCGCTCTCGCCCACTGGCGATTGCAGCGAGATGGGCTGCTGCGCCATTTTCAGGACCGCCCGAACCCGGTCCACTGGCAGGAGCACTTCTTCGGCGACTTCTTCAGGGGTGGGTTCTCGCCCGTATTCCTGCACCAGCTGTTTTTGCACGCGTAAGAGCTTGTTGATCGTCTCAATCATGTGGACGGGAATTCGAATCGTGCGCGCCTGGTCGGCGATCGAGCGGGTGATGGCCTGGCGGATCCACCAGGTGGCGTAAGTAGAAAATTTGTATCCGCGCCGGTATTCGAATTTCTCCACCGCCTTCATCAATCCCATGTTGCCTTCCTGAATCAGGTCGAGGAACGAAAGACCGCGGTTGGTGTATTTTTTTGCGATGGAAATAACGAGACGGAGATTGGCCTCTACCATTTCGGTTTTGGCCTTGAACGCCTGGCGCAGCCAGCCCTTCAGCGTCCGATACTCCTCCGCATAATCCGAAAGCGAAAACCACAGGCTCTTCTCCAACTCGCGGATTTTGCTCTGAAGTTGCAACCGCCTCTTTTTGCTGCGTGGGCTTTTGGCCAGCTCCGTCTGTAGATAAAGCGAGCTGTGGTGCGTTTCGTCCGCCAGGTGCACAAATTCTTCGGTAACCCTTTGTTTGAGATAAAAACGAGGATAAATCCTTTGCAGCGCAGCCATCGTTCTTTGCAACGCCCTCCGCTTCTGGGGCGGTCGCCTCGAAGAGTCGCGCGCAAAATCGCAAAATTGCCGGCTAACCGAAGCGCTCAATTGTTCCACCTGCTTGCACAAACGCGGGAGGTTTTTCATGTACCGTTCCCGGCTTTCGATTTTTTTGTCGAGGATCACGCGGTCGAACCGTTCCCGCCCCTCGACCAGTTTGCTGGCGAGATCCAGATGTGCGCGTGCAACAAAGCCGAAACGGCCCAGGTGCCTTCGGACGATGTCCTCGGCGTCCTCAATGCGTTTGGATATTTCCACTTCCTGTTCCCGGGTCAGAAGTGGAACCTGACCCATCTGCTTGAGGTACATCCGGACTGGGTCATCCAGAATATCAGCCTTCGCTTCCGGTCTCTCTTCTTCCTCATCCTCCTCGTCTGCGTCTTTCTTGCCGTCCCTATAGCGATCCACCTCTGATGCCTCAATAATGTCGATCTCTAGGCGCCGCAGCCGGGTGAGGATCAGATCCAGTTCGTCGGCATCGGTGATTCCCTCGGGCAATGCCTCATTCAGATCGTCGAACGTGAGATAGCCTTGTTCTTTTGCCAGCTTGATCAGTTCGCGAATACGACTCTGAACTTTAATCGACGCGTATAAACCGGCCGCTGGATCAGGAAGCTGTCCGTTGTTGCGCCGCATTGACGTCGCGCTGCCGCGCTTGACCTTGAGCGTTGCCAGCGCCGGCTGTCCCTTGAAATTTCGCCGCAGCGCCAAAGCCTTTCTGGATGAGACGCGCCGAGCGCGGCTCGCTTTAAGCCGCCGCGCCGACGACTGTCGGCTGCCTCCCCTTGGTTTCGAATGCCTGGCCAAAGTTAGTGTGGTTAAGGATTTGACGGAGACGTTCGATCCGCTGCCGTTACGGGCCGGGAAAACTCGTGGAGCTGTTCCTGCAGGTCAAGAATTTGTTTTTGCAAATTTACGATGTCACCGGGGCTGAGCCCCGACATTTTGATCCGGTTCTTTGCCGTCTCCAACCGGCGACGCACCACCGCTTGGCGGATCCCCAACCACCAGTTCTCGACGATGGTTTCCGTCGCAGTAGGCATTTTTTGCAACAACCACGATGAAACGAGTCTTTCCTCCGCCGGGGAAAGCGTAGCCATGAAGGCATTGAGCGATGCGGTGTCATCCGGATGCAGTTCGCTTTCCAGAATCCGGATGAGAATCTGCGCATCCGGCACTTGGTCGAGAATCTCCCGCCAATTTTGCGCGCGAAGAAAAGTGCGCGCAGCTTCATCGCGCAAGGCCAGCAGGCAAAGCATCGCGATGTCGTGCGGCGGGCCGGGCGCGACTTGAACAGGCGCAGATTGCGGGTTTGCGGCGAACGCGCGTTCGCGGGAATGTTTTGGCAGAAGCGCTTCGAAATCCGCCGGGGAAACACCAAGGCGCGCCGATGCCCTGTTGACCACCTCGCTGCGCAGGAGCGAATCGTGCACACGCGAGACCGTTCCAGCCAAATCGCGCGCGACTTGAATTTTTGCGCCCATGGAATTCAAGTCGACGCCGGCGATTTCGCGGTCGATCCAATAATCAAAAAAATAGCGCGCTTGCGCCACGCGATTTTCGAATTGTTCCTTTCCCTCGCCGCGGATCAATGAATCCGGGTCTTCGCCTGCCGGCAGTTCGACGACACGCACGATCAAATCGTTTTGCAGCAGAGCATCGAGCGAACGCTCGGCCGCCTTTGCGCCCGCCGCGTCTGAATCGAAGCACAGAATGACTTCATTCACAAAACGCTTCAGGATTCGCGCCTGATGTTCGGTAAACGCGGTGCCCTGCGGTGCAACCACGTTGGTGATCCCCGCCTCGAACAAGCTGATTAAATCGAGCTGGCCTTCGCACACGATTGCGCAGTTCGCCTCAATCAATGCGCGCTTGGATTTGTGCAATCCAAAAAGGACGTTGCCCTTCCGAAAAAGCGGCGTCTCCGGTGAGTTCAAATATTTCGCTGCCCCCTCTTGGTCTTTCAGGAGCCGCCCGCTGAAGGCAATTACTTCGCCAACATCGTTGCAGATCGGGAAGATCACCCGCCCGCGAAAACGATCGTAAGATGTTTGAGGTTTGACGCCTGAAGTTTGATTTTGCGCTGAGTCGCTTTCGTCTTTCGTTTTAACGAGTCCGCTCGCAATCAGGTCTCGCGGGTTGTAGC
>QHOF01000333.1 GCA_003219335.1 Verrucomicrobiota bacterium
GCCGCAATTTTAGCAGCCGCGCGAGTGAACTTTCCGGAGGGAATGCCATCATTATTTCGGTTCCCAAGAGCGGGCGCACCTGGCTTCGTGCATTTCTTTGCGCCTATTTCTGCAAGCGCTTCGGCCTCGAATTTACTCTGCGGCCGGAGCGTTACGGCGAACCGCGTGTTCCCCGGCTGATATTTTCTCATGATCTGTTCGAGCACCGGACGAAAGGCGATCTTTGGGACAGATTGCGCGGTAAATATCTGGTGCCGCGCAGGGAGCTTAGCCGGGCTAAAATCGTTTTGCTCGTGCGAGACCCGCGGGATTGTTTCGTTTCTCTCTATTTGCAGATAACGAGGCGCGACCCCAATGCTCCGGCCGAGCTCAAGCAAAGGAGTGTCAGCGACATGCTGCGCCACAGAAGATTCGGCGTACGCGCCATCATAAAGACGATGAATGATTGGCTAAACGAATTTGCGGGTCGCGACAATTTCATCCTCGTTCGATACGAATCGCTTCGCGAATCGCCGGCCGAACATTTCCGCAGTCTGCTTGCTTTTCTCGGCGAATCCGAACCGGAGATGCCGATCTTTCAGGAGGCGCTGGAGTTTTCCCGCTTCGAGAACATGCAAAAACTGGAAGCGGCTGGAGCTTTTGATTCAAAAATCCTGCGTCCGGGCGACGTGCGCGACCCCGAATCGTTCAAGGTGCGACGCGGCAAAGTGGGCGGGTATCGCGAATACCTTTCGTTTGAGGATCAGAAATACGCAGCGGATGAATTGATGAAGCTCGATCCCCGATTCGGCTACAACTCCTGAAGCATCGGCACCAAAAATTGTGTGTAGCGTCGCGACACCGATAGTCTGCCGGCCTGCGTCGCGATTCTAGCAGAACGTCGCATGTAACGCACAGCGGCAGCAGACCTATCTTCTGCGTCCGGTCCGAACGAATCCTCTCCGGAGTTCCTGATTAGCCACGGGCCGACGGTCACCGGACAGCTCGGTGTTGAAAATTTTTTAGAAAAAATACACTTGACGCGTATTCCCTACTCGAATAGTAGGAGATTGAAATCATATTGAGTTAGTAGACATTTAAAGTTGGAGGGCAAAAATATGAAACAGTTGGTTGGATTGGTTCATTTGGGTGCTTTGACTGCGCTTTCCGTCGCGCTCTATGGCGTACATCGGCAAAAACAGGCAACAGAGACAACTCATAATCGTTATCCTAAAAAACCAGATCGCCGGGCTGAACCAGAGGGTGGGCTGGTTTTGCTGGGCCTGGACGGAACCGTCATTGCACGAGAAGTAAATCTCGCGCCGCACGGAACGTAACGAGGGCGTTGATGGTTTCCATATTCCGACGGCGTCGCCGGAGGCCACGTCTTCTTCCGCACCGCTGCACGGCATGGTAACACGCCATGAAACTTTCCAAACGCGCCGAATACGCGCTCCGAGCTCTTATCGACCTCGGAATCGCGTCAGAATTGGGGTGGCCGATGCTTCAGATCAGCGAGCTCGCATCAAAGGAAAAACTGCCGATCAAATTTCTCGAACAGATTTTCACGCAGTTGAAGGCAGCCGGATACGTGAAGAGCAGACGCGGAAAGTTTGGTGGTTACTCCCTTGCGCGTCCTATGAACCGGATAAAGTTTGGCGCCGTCATTCGGTTGATCGACGGACCGCTGGCGCCGATCCGCTGCGTTAGCCAGACATCGTACGCGCGCTGCTCTTGCCCGGATGAAATTCACTGCGGGTTGCGAATGTTGATGTTCGACGTTCGGAATGCCATCAGCACGATCCTGGATCGCTGTACCCTTGCAGAAATCGTTGAGATCACGCTTCGCAAATATCGTCGCGACAAAGTGACCCCGCCGTTTCTCCACCGGTCGATCGCGCTTTCATCCATGTTGTCGGAAAAACAGAAGACGCTTCGCAGCGCGAGAAAAGGTGTCGGTTTAAGCCAACTTTCAGGGCCTCGAGGGAGCCAGGCAAAAATCACCTCCCAAAACGTGTGGAGGGAACTAGGAGAAGACAATGTCAATTAAGAAACATTGCTTGAAGCGGGGAGTGCTTGTCGTTTCCGTCGCACTTCTCACCATCCAGCCACTCGATGTGCACAGTGCTTCTGATTCCGAGCGACTCGAGAAACTCGAGCGCGCCGTCGAACAGCTGCAAAAGCGGAATGCAGAACTTGAGGCCGAAGTGCGGAGCTTGAAGAAGGAAACCGCCGCTGTTTCTGAAGGGAAATTTAAAACCAAAGTAAAGTACGACGGAAAAACGTACGTCGAGCAAGCTGTCCCCGCACCAGAGAAACCACCTCTGTTTGTACAGCAGCGGGGACCGGAATTGAAACTGGTGCTAGGCGGCTTCATTCAAATCAACTTTGAGGACAGCGACGCCTTCGCTTTCAACGGAAATTTTGGTCAAAGCGCAATCAAAGACCGTTTCAGGTTGCGCCGGCTGGCTGTCCCGTTACCTGGCGGGCATGAAGGCGACGCGCGCGAGCTTGAGAGAATGAAGCACGCTTCCTTCCTCCTCGTCACCTATGATTTTGGATACCGACCCAAAGGAGTCTCACTTCGGGCACGAACACATTTGTCACGACGCTATATGTTAA
>QHOF01000314.1:0-319 GCA_003219335.1 Verrucomicrobiota bacterium
TATTAGTAAAAACCGCAATGCGCAATTTTTGGGCTCCTTTGTGGATTTGCGTTGTCGCCGATAAGTGAAGGTTTTAAGAAGGAAATTGCTCAGCTCGCACTACACATGTTATCGAGCCATCTAACCAATTCACGAACTAACCGCATTTCTTTTCCGGAGAATCAATCTAGCACCGCGAGTTCGAAAATCTTCAGGATCCAGGGACCGAAATCTTTGAGACAAAGTAGTTCTACATACTCCAGCAGCCTCGTAATCTCGCCCTAGCAATAGGACTTCGAAGCAAGCTTTCTCTGCACACGAGAGATGAACGCTTAGCGGC
>QHOF01000314.1:457-3683 GCA_003219335.1 Verrucomicrobiota bacterium
ATGGCCTGATAAGTTTCCGGCAGAGAGTCTACATGCTCCAGTACTGCCTGAGAAAAGATCAGATCCAGAGAAGCTAAAGCGACGTCGCTGGGTGAAGTCCATGGAGCTTGATATTTTATGACCCGGCTCCTGTTCGGTCCAGCTTTCAACTCCTCGCGAATTGCATTTGCTCGAGCTGCACAATCTGAAACGTCGATTAGATGACTTGGAAACTCGTATGAATCCAGTCTAGGTCGAATAAGGGGAAATTCACCGTTGTCCGGAATCCGCTCGCCACGAGAATACAACTGAGCCAGTTCGTCGAGAATCGTTTCCAGATTAGCTTTGGCTGAGAACGGCACGATATCTAAACCAACGTACCGAGCTGCTCCAGATAGTAAGGCCGCGAGCCCAATGCCTATACTATCGCCCGGTCCCAGTTCACCAACGTGTGCCCCAGCAATCCTGAACCCATACGAGTTGAGCGTTACTAAATGACGAAGCCATACCGAATAGCAGTAGCGAGGAGAGTCAGAGCCACCGGTTGCTGCACGGCGCGAGCGCCACGCGTTCAACATAGGTAGCCAAGTCAATGCCCCCTTTACCATATGAGAGAGCTTCCAAAATTGGATAAGCCCCCGCGCTGCACGTCGATTGTCATGCTTCATTTGGTAACTTTTTTGTTTCCGTGTCCTCACTGATGAGGAGGGTTCCAGCCCGCGGCCTGATAAGCCGCGAAGGTGTCAGAAACAAGGCGGCCTAACCCGAACTCTCGTTCTGCTTTGGCTCGGCCAGCTTCTCCCATGCGTTTACACAAGTCGCGATTGCTGATCAAAGTTGCCATGCGCTCTACAAGCATCGCATCATCCCCACGAGGCACCACGAACCCGGTCTTTCCATCCTTGAGAAGATAGGGTATATCGCCCACATCCGTTGCTACCACTGCACGCGCGCAGGCCATTGCCTCCATGACCGCGTTCGGGCAGCCTTCCTTCTCCGAGGTATGCACGAGGAATGTGGCCTCGGCTAATATTTGTGAGATATTTTCTGAATGGCCAACGAACTCGATGCAATCAGCCAGCCCGAGAACTCGAGCCTGCTCATTTAAAGAAGCATGCAGAGGTCCGCCACCAACAACCAGCATCGAGAAATCGAATCCTCTTTGTTTCAGTGCGTGAGCTGCTAGTATTAGACGATCCCATCGTTTGACTGGGAAAAGCGACCCCACACCTACTAGCTGGACCTTCCCATTAGAAGACAGCGGCACTTTCGGAAAACATTCGAGGTCTAGCGCATTACGAACTACTAAACACTCCTTCGGAGCAAATCCGCTTCTTGAAAGCCGGGCCGATTGAGCTGCTGTATAACTATTGAAGATTTGCCTGCGAGGCCATCGCCCGCTTAACCGAGCCAGCAACGGACCGGCGTCGTTTTTAGCCCAATCGAAGTCGCTTCGCACGCCTCCGAGGGCAATAGTGTTCGTCCCTCGCGTCGCCCAAAACGCGGCGAAATTAGTATGAAAGCTGTACGAATGGACCACCTGAGGTCTAATCTGCGTAATCATACGACGAAACGCCATTAGCTTCGTAGCTCTTGATGAGCCGGCGGGAAAGGAATGGATCGGAACTAGAAGTGCTCGAATCTTAGAAACATAGGTATCAGTTTCCTTAAAGCTCCACACAACCACTTCTGGCTGGTGACGCACGCGGTCCATGCTCTTGAGAAGGTAATAGAGCTGACGCTCCGAGCCACCTGGACGTAATTCTGCGATAAGATAGAGAAGACGGCAGCTCATACGGTCTTAATTGCACATATAAGTAGCTTGAGTCGGCACACGCCTGAAGCGATGAAAGTTCTGTGTGCGACCAAGTCGCTGATAGAATATCATTTATACGTCCTCATGCGGCCTGCCAGCTGCTAAGTGTACAGCGAGTAGCATGATAGCCCGTTGATAGAGTTCTTGCCGAGAGATCCCGGAAAAAATATCGCTTTTACAAAACGCTTCGATTATGGGCCGGTACACTTCCGGCCGGAAGAACTCCGGGAGCCTACTGGAGGGATCAAGCAAGACATCTCTCAAGTGCGCTTTAAAATCTGCATCGACCCATGAGTCCACCGGGATAGCGAAGCCCCACTTGGGTTTGTTGGCTACGGACGGAGGAAGCTTGCGCTTGGCAACGGCTCGCAAAACCCTTTTGCACGTCCGGTGGTTCACCTTGAGGCGATGTGGCAGCGAAAGTCCAAAAGCAAAAAGATCCTCGTCCAGCATTGGGACGCGAACCTCTAAGCTCTCTCTCATGCTTGCTGTGTCAACCTTGAACAGAAAATCATTGGCCAACAGCAAACGCGTGTTAACCTCTGTGGCGTGTGCAGAAAGCTTTTCTATACGTGACGCTCGAGGTGGCAAGTGGTGTTCCCATTGTCGCTCCAAAAGCCGCCGGACGGGAAGGACGTCGGCGATCTGGCAGAGCCTCCGGTGTTCGTCCTCCTGCACCCAGCGAAACGGCCTCTCAACGATGGCCGTGTCATCTGCACCATTCAGCGTCGCGATCGTTTGGGGTAAGGAATCACGCAGGAGTCCAAAACGGGCCAAGGGGAGCAATGCAATAGGAGCCGTTCGCCAGATCGGTTCCGGGAGTCGTTGCATACGGGCGATTCTGGCGATCTGCCAGTAGAGATCATAACCTCCGAATGCTTCGTCACCACCATCCCCGGATAGCGCTACAGTCACGTGACGCCGCATCAGCTTGCATACAGCATTGACGGCAAAGAGCGACGTATCGGCGAAGGGCTGGCCGGCATGTAAGAGGAGACCTGTGACGTGATCCCAAGTTCCTCGGACGCCATCCATGTCGAGTGTCTCGTGGTGACTTCCGATATTCTTCGCCACAGCCACTGCTGCCCATGTCTCGTCATACTCTTCCTCGGAGAATTTTACATTGAAGGTTCGAAGTCCCTGGGTCAGGGCCGTCTGAGCTGCAACGCTGACTAGCGAGGAATCGATTCCGCCACTGAGAAGGGTGCCGAGCGGAACGTCGCTTTCCATTTGTCGGCGCACAGCGGTCGTCAACAACTCGTCAGCTCGATCCGCGGCCTGGTCTAAAGTCAGCGCGAGATCAGGAGCAATTGACCACCTATGATAGGCTTGCGTATTCCACGATACCCCATCGACATCCAGACGCGCTTCCAGTATTTCACCCGGCTCTAGGGCCCGAATACCCGTGTAGAATGTTTCTGGCGCAGGGAT
>QHOF01000315.1 GCA_003219335.1 Verrucomicrobiota bacterium
TGACAGCGCAAATTTTTTGGCCTTGCCTCTTTGAGAATCACCACATTGAATGGCCAGAAAAGGTTTTAAAATGAGAGCGACCAGGAAAAAACGTCAAGGTCTGGCAGCAACGATTCTCTCGCTGCTGTGCGCGGGCCTCTTCGCTCTTTCACTCGGCGGGTGCGCCGAAGGCTATTACACCGAGACTACTCGCACGCCCGAGTCCCGCTACAACACTTACTACGGCCCGGATTATTATCCTTACTATCCGTGGCACAGCTACTACGGCGGCGCGTACTACTACGGGTATTGAGGCGGAACGATTATTGTTCCGTCTGCTTAGGCAAGTCCACTAACTGATTCTGCTGGGCTGCTTGAGGACAGGCTCAATCGCCTTTCAGCTTTTTTTTCGAGAACTTCGTTCCGCCGTTTCCGTAGTAGGAGGTGAGAAAAGTGGAAACGCCAACCCCCAGAATGGCGCCAAGAAGCGCAATTATATACTTGGCTGACCGCTTAAGAGGCGTCGGACATGGAGGACTCAAAAAGTCCGCTCGGCAAGGCATCTTGAAGCGGACGACCGCTGGTAAAGATTCCCGCGTGGTCTTAAGGAAAGCATTAGTTGCAACAATTAGCGGACTGCTTCTTTTCGTTTCTTCGCACACCATTCTAGCAGTAAAACGTCCGCCGTATCCGACCAAAGCAGAACAGCCGGATGCTGGGCACTGGGTCATTATCGGCACAGACGAGAAAGCAAGATGAAACATCGTTGTAAAGAACCTGGTGAGCTTTTTAACAAACCACAAAGCTTCGGCTGCTGTGTGGAAGATCGAGGCGGGGGCGTTGTAATCTTTCTACCTGATCGAACTGTTCAAGCTTCGATTGCACGTAAGAGGGAGCGCGCTTCTCACGAACCGTGGAACCCTTTGCGACATGTTCAAGACCGCTATAACACCGACGCGACTCAAATGATATTTTGAAATGAGGCACTCGATTTTCCTTTTCGTGATAGGCGAAGGTGCGCAGCGCTCCGGGCAAGACATTTAAGGAAAAGCAATGGGACTGCGACCAATCAAAAAAGAAGGTTGCCGATGAAGACGAAAAGCTCACGTTTTGACAGTTTGGTGGCTCGTTACTATCCCGCCGTTTACAGCTTTGCTTCTCGATTAACCGATGACCCTCGGGAAGCAGTTGTGTTAACGCGCGACGCATTTAATAGCACGCGAAAGCAACTCCGGAATTGTAGCGATGAGCGCGTGCTTGCGTCAATCCTGATATCCGCCGTAATCCGGGCGGGGTCTAGCCACCGCTTGAGCCGAGCTCACGCAACGCTCACTTAGCACTCTTCGCTGCAATTCGCCGGATCCTCGGCATTGCCAAAAGCGTATCCCTGTCTGCGCAAGAAAAGATAAATCGGTCGCCAATAAATTTGGCAGAGCTCCGAAAGCGCAGCCAGCGCATGCTCGGACGATGTCTGAGAATCGGCCGCTTGGCGCACAACCGTCCACCGCGTGGAAGCAAAGGTGCTGTCCCGCGTTGTGGTCTGCAACGCTGCCGGCATTTCTGGTTTTTTATTTGGATAACCGAAAATTTACAAGTCCAAATACGCCGTCGTTACGAAGCGTATTACCGGTTCCATCCCCGTCAATTCGCGTGATTCGCGGGCGCCGTATCAGTATTCAGCTCGAAATTGATTTTTACTTCGTAATGGTCGCCGTTGATTAGCCCCGCTGGCGGCGCGTCAACTTCAGTCACTCGTTTCGGAATCGCCGCGACGGATTCGTTCACCACAACGTTTTCGGAAGGTTTGATGATTTCGAATTTGGAGACGTGCCCGTCCTTCTCAATGCGAACTTTGACGAGTGTCGAGATTTTGCTGCCGGAAGGGACGCTGGTGGTCGGTTGAATCCAGGCGCTGTAAAAGCGATCATGAAGCATGTGGCCATACCAGCCGAATTCCGACGCGCTACGCCCGCCGCCTGCGCTGCCACCTTTCGCTGTTGAACCTGTTTTCCCACTGCCGCTTTGAGACGCAGTTCCGGTTTTTGCGGTAAGGCTTTTTTCATTTTTCTCTGACTTCTCACTCGATTTCGCCGAGCTCGGTTTCGTTTTCGGCAACGGTTTAGGGGACGCTTTCGCCAGTAGAATTTTCTTTGGAGTCGGTTTCGGGATTACTTTTGGCGTTGCCTTTGGTTTTGGTGTCGGAGTTGAAGATAGCTTTGGCGTAGATGTCGATGTTGGCGTCGGTTTCGGAGTCGGTGAGGGCAATTCGATTTCGCTCTGCGCCGCGGTTACAAGAGGTTTTTCTTCTTCCGCTTGGTCATCCTTCAGCGGTTTCGGTTGAACCGGATGCGCCTCACGCTGCACTGATGGTGCTTCCCCGTTTTCTCCAGTTGCGAGATCTTCAGCACCACCCAACCAAACGATGCTCTCCGCATTTGTTGACGCCCGGGCTGCCACGCTCCAGCGAATCAGTCCCACGATCAGAGCAACATGTGCGAGAGCGATTAGTGTTACGTTGCGCCAAAAACGGCTGTCCCTTCCCGTGGTCATTTTAACCACGAATGGACACGAATGAACACGAATTCATAAGGCGGCCCGTCGACCCGAGCAGAAGCGAAGGTTTGGGAGTGGGGCGACATGTCACCGCTTTGGAGTGCGCGGACATGTCCGCGCACTCCAGATTTCTGTTTCATTCGCATCAATTTCGCGTGTTTCGCGGGCACCTCTTCTTCCCTTCGTGTCTATTAGTGTTCATTCGTGGTTGCTCGGGTGGCGATGCCGACTTTGGTAATTCCCGCCCGTTGCACGGCGTCCATCAGCCCGATTAATTTTTGCACAGGCAATTCGCGATCGGGCCGAATCACAATCGCGACATCTGGATTCTTCTGTTTTAACTCGCTTAGTTGCGCGGTAAGCGTTTCCAAATCGACGACCCGATTGTTAACCCGGATCGTGTCGGTGCGGTCGATGGAAACGGTTTGCACCTGCGACCTCTTAATCGGCGGATTCTTTGCACCGCTCGAAGGGATTACCAGGTTCATGCTGCTTTCGAGTAACGGCGTTGTGATCATAAAAATGATGAGCAGGACAAACGCCAGATCGAGCAGCGGCGTGAC
>QHOF01000330.1 GCA_003219335.1 Verrucomicrobiota bacterium
TTTGTTCGGTCGAAAGGCGAAGACTCATGACTTCTGTCCAAAAAAAAACCTCTTCTAAAGATAAGAAAAGGTTCTCAACGACCTCACCTTATCTTTTCCTCCTGTAAGAGGAGGTGGAATTAGCACCAGCGTTCCGTATTCGGAACCGGTTGCTGTGGCTTCGAAGGGCCGATCCCTCGACCACTCTGGATAAGGTGTCCAGAAACTTTCGCAGTGTAACCTAACGTAGTCGATTGGACGTGTCAAGTATCGCGCCTCCGGCTGTAGTAGGTCAGCGATTATGTCACCCCAAAACTGTTCAGCGATTCTGTCACCCTGTTGGGTAGGATCTTCTCCCCAAAGGAGGAGATCGGATGAAGGAATGGGAGTTAAGGGTGAGTCAGCGAGAGTTACAGCGGATGCATGTAGTGCGGTTGACATTGGAGGGGCACGAGAGTGTAGGAAAAGGGGCAAAGGTTTTGGGGATCTCTGCACGTCAGATGAAGCGAGAAACAAAGCTTTGGGGTCACCCATTAGCAGCGGCTTGGCAATGTCGCGTAATCTTGCAGGTGCGAATCCTGCCCAGGTAACCGCTAGCCACGGGCCTGGAATTCAGCCTTGCAGTCGTCAGTCTGGTAACAGACTGATTGATGCGTAGGCAGAAGAGGAGGCGAGGTGCAAAGGTAACAGGTGGTGCTGACCTTGAAGGTGTAGAGTCCCGAAAAGACCGATTGGGGAAGGCCGATGGTATTAATGGGCCAGCAGGCCACAGTTCTCTGTGCGTAAGGGCGAGCACAGAGGCCACCCCGGGGTCCTAGGCCGTATCGAGCCTCACATAGAGATTACGAGGTAACCAAGGAGATCCGCCAGTCTGCGTTGCTGAGACGCACTCTCGGACAAGTGTAAGAAGCGAGGAAGAGAGCGGAGGCTGGCGGAAGTCGGAGCCACCCATACGAGCGAAGAAGCCTGGTAATGCGGGCAGAGCAAAGGGGTGGCGGTAGGAGGCAACGGATAGAGGAGACATGGTCCGGACGCAGGGCCGGATTTTAGCCATGACAACGAAATTTATCCGTTTCACACAGAGGGCGCGTGGCCTTATGCGGGAGCGCTTTAACTCGCTCATGGGGTTATTGTGCGAGCGTGAGGCATTGCGCGAGAGCTTCGAGCGCCAAGTGAAGAGCAAGGCGCCCGGAGTCGATGGGATAAGAAAGGAGGACTATGGCGTAGGACTGGAGGAGCGGCTCGTGAAGTTGTCGGATCGATTGCGACGACTTGGCTATCTGCCTAAGCCGGCGCGACGAGTCTACATTCCGAAAGGGGATGGTCGTACCCGGCCGCTGGGGATACCGAGCTTTGAGGATCGACTGGTGCAGGACCGGCTGAGCGCGATTCTTCAAGCGATCTGGGAGCCGGAGTTTCTTAACTGCTCGTATGGATCTCGGCCTGACCGAGACGCGCACCAAGCGCTTCGGCGGGTAGAGGAGATCATCACCCGGGAGCGCACGCAATGGGTGGTGGAGGCAGACATCCAGGGGTTCTTTGACCATGTTTGCCACACCCACATGATGCGGTTTTTGGAGCACCGGATATCGGATAAGCGGCTTTTGCGCATCGTTTGGAGATTTCTTAAAGCGGGAGTGATGGAAGATGGGATGTGGCGGGCCAGTGAGATGGGGACTCCTCAAGGGGGACTGGTTTCACCGGTGCTGGCGAATATCTATCTTCATTATGTCTTGGACCTGTGGTTTGAGAAGCGCTTTAAGAAGAATTGTCGAGGTAAAGCGCATCTCGTGCGCTACTGCGATGACTTTATCGCGTGCTTTGAGAACCAAGAAGACGCCAGAAATTTTCTTTCGGCACTGGCCGAGCGGCTGGCGGGCTTTAGTCTGGAAGTCGAACCGAGCAAGACAGCAATGCTGCGCTTTGGCAGCGAAGCGCTACGAGAAGGCTTGAAGGATGGGCTAAATCGTCCACAGACTTTTAACTTTCTGGGATTCACGCACTTTGTAAGTCAAAGCCGCCGAGGGCACTTTGCGGTGGGGCGTAAGACCGAAGGAAAGCCGATCATCAAGAAGTTAAAGCTACTCAACGAGCGGCTGCGGGTGCTGCGAATAGAAGGGGGCAAAGCCATGATGGTGCATGTCCAGCAGCACCTGCGGGGCCATATCCAGTACTACGGGATTAGCGGCAATACACGAAGCCTGCGCAAGTATTACTACTTCGCCTTAAAGCTTCTGTTCAAGTGGCTCAACCGGCGCAGTCAAAAGCGCTCGATTACTTGGGCGCGCTACTGGTCGGTGATGTCGCCACGGATGCCGCGAGCACGCATAGTTCACCGCCTTTACCCTACAACAGTGTGAAGGACTCCACTGGGAGCCGGATGGAGTAACGCTCCAAGTCCGGTTCTGCGAGGGGCCGGAAATGAAGGGCGAATGGTTGAGATATTGTGGCACCGTCGGGAAACCAGACGGCAACAGAGAAGACAAATATCAACCTGAAGTGCTCAGAGAATCCGGTCTACTCACCGCCGGCAGGTCAAGAGGCAACGATACTCCGTAAGAAATAAATTGCTTTATTCCTTTTCGTTCAACTCGCTTTGTCCGTGATCTTTAAGTTACGCGCCCCTGTTTTCAATCGTTTGGTGTCGGCATTGGTCCGCACCAGTCATCCATCAGGTTCAAGGGAGTGAAGAAGTCCTTTTAGAAGGAAACTCTCTTCTGCCCCTGGCAATGTTAGTTGCCCCAGAAAACTGTCGGTACCACGCCGCGTCCAAGGTTTTAGGATTCACAAACCCTGTGGCTCTCCCTTTCGGGGGGCCAACCCTTTTGTGGTTCACGGCGTGGGCGTACCATCGAATCACAGCACCACCGAGTTGTCTATATCAGGGATGGTGCTCTTTCTCCATCAATCCATCGACCAACCAGTACCAGTTGTAGGTCGACTCCACCACGATCCCCTCGAGCGATGACGCATAGGGTGAGAGCTGCTCAAGGATCAACGATAGATCATTGGCCAAGCGTTTCTGATAAACGACTTTGTCTTTCTCGTCGATCAGCACCATGACATTGTTGTAGGAGTGCAAATCTATCGATCCGTACAATTTCATCTCGTCTCCTCCTTTGAAGTTTGGGGTTGGCTTATGCCGCCAACCTTACTGCCTCTCGGAGAAGCCTTCTAGATGATTATCAAGTCTTGCAATTCAACATTCGTGATCCCCGATAGCAGAAAGCGA
>QHOF01000341.1 GCA_003219335.1 Verrucomicrobiota bacterium
ACTGAACTCACAATGTAATGGGGCCGTTGGCTTCATTGATTGGTTAGATGATTTCATTGGTGTTTAGCCCGGATCTCTTTTCCGAGCTTCTCGCCAACAGCCCAAGCTTCAGCTGCGCCGCCAGCGAGGGCCTTGTGGGTTTCATCATCAGTTTGCTCGACTGTGCTAGCCGCCGTGACGCCGAAGGAGTCGACAACAATATCTTTCTGGCAATCTGCGAATCGAAGGACGGCTTTATAGCGCGGTGTGGGGCTGTCGGTCAGCATAACCGAATAAGGAAAATCGGCGGACACACTGAGGGTCGAAACCGTCCCATCCTTGACGAAGATCACCACTCGCTTATGCGGCGCGGCGTAGATGACGAAGAAGTTCTTGTCTTGAAGGGGGCGATTGAGTTTCAGCTCACTGCGCTGATCACCCGCGATCGTTGCCTGGATTGCCACAACGGAGACAATGAGGAAGAATCGCGTAATCATCTAACGAGAAAGAGATAAGCCGCGGCAGGGTGTCAGGGGCCGTTGGCTTCATCGAATGGTTAGATCGTTGAGGTGACAAACTCACTTGGATGCCTTCTGGAGCTCTTCTTTCAGAGTCGCTGACTTGATGGAGAGCGCATCAATCTGCGGTGCCAACCTTTGTTGCTCAGGAAACGATGCCTCACGCTCGTGAAACGCGTGATGATATACCGCGAGCTCACGAGCCAACAGTGACTTTGTCTTATCGAGTTGGCCGGCTTCGAGTGTGTCGAGGGCGGCGAGACTAACTACTGTGGCGTACCGCTGCTCACTCTGCTCGGATTGCAGCAAGTGTTCGATGTCCTGCGCAGCATGTCGCATTTTTTGAAACTGCACGCCACCGGCGAATCCGAGGATCAATGTGACGATTGCTGCTGCGATGCTTATGAGGAGCTTCACGATCTAACGAGAATTAGACGAAATTCGTAATTAAAGGCGAACATTTTTTCGTCTAATTCGCAATCGTCGGATTCAGTCCAATCAACGCCAGCATGCGGCCGGTTTTTCCTTTTTCGGCGCGGTAGGAATAGTAACGGTCCAGATCGCAGGCCGTACAGCCGCCGGAATCGTGAATTTCTTTCACACCGAGCGCATGACATTGCCGGACAATCTCGGCGGCGAAATCGACTTCATAATGCGGCGGAAGAATACAGGGACTGAGCTGCACGATCATGTTCGCTGGATCGGAGCCGAAGCGATCGATCATTTGCTTGATTGCATTCGTGACGACGCCGAGCTCGGTGCCTTTGCGGCCGGAATGCACTAGACCGATGGCCGGCGTTTTTGGATCGACAATGTAAACAGCGCAACAGTCGGCGGCGTAAACGCCCAGCGCCATGCCGTGTTGATTGGTGATAATGCCATCGGAACCGGGGAATTCTACTTCGCCTCTTTCCGGTATCTCGGTTTTCGCCGGAATTTTCGCGTGGCCACGCGCGTCTTGGGTCGCCTCTCCTTCTACGAGAGAGAGGGGGAGGGTGAGGGTTGACTCGCGCCGAGTGCGTTCGAACCCCTCACCTTCATCCTCTCCCCTTGCCGAAGGGGAGAGGCGAGGGAGCCGAGACTGAAATTGCGTTAGTGAATCGACAACCGCGATTTTGTTCCCGTGAATTTGTTCGGCGGTGAACAGCGGCCAATCGCCTACGCCGATTGCATTGCAAATTTCGCGATGCGCGGTGTCGAGTCGGTTCAATACTTCCGCTTTGTCGTGTGAAACGTCGATGCCGGGAATTCTTTGCGTGAAAACGTGGCGACAGATTCCAAGCGCGCTCAGCGCCGGAAATTGTTCGAAGGGAAGATCCATTACTTAATCAATCGGATTTCAGATCGCACACAAAATTCCTGTCGAAGCGGGAGAACATTGTGACATCAGAAAATGAAAGCGGCGTCAAGTCGCCGCACTCCAAAGCACTTCGTGCGAAATCCATGGAGGAGGCCTGGTTCGTTTCGCCACCATCGGACTGCGCAGGGGCTTGCGTGAGCGAAATCGAATGGGGTCCTCGCGTCGCTTTATTTGGAATATGAAGTTCGCGTTCGTCCAGCCGGAATTTGCAGCTCGCTGTTGTCGCCGTGCTTTGGTTTCCCTTCCGCGTCCACGCCGCTGCCGGTATAATAGGTCTTGGTTTTCGTCGCGCGCGGCGCCAGATCAGCGAACATCTCATGGTAGGTGCCCTGCGCGCCAGTGGCGCGATCGAATTCCGCCAGCGAAGAGTTATATCCGAAGAGCGCCTGCAACCGCGTCGATTGCGCGACGAGCAGTTGCACGGTCGCGTTCAACACGTCCAACTGCGTGCCCGCGCCGGCGTCAAGCCGCGCCTTGGCTAGGCGCACCGCTTCCTCAGCCAGCTCGACATTTTTCTCCTGGCTTTTAATCAGCTCCTGATTCTGCTGTAAATTTGAATACGCGGTCTGTATTTCCAGCTCCACCTGCCGAACGTCGTCGTCGTAAATGATCTTGGCTTCCGAAAGCAGAGCGCGCTGTTGTAGGACCTGGCCAGCAATCGCGCCACTGTCCCAGATTGGCAGGCTGCCCTGGACCGTTGCGAGCCAACCTTTTGAAATATCATGCCAGCTTGAATTCGTCGGCGAGCTCACCCATTCGCCGCCGCCCGTGGTAGTGATGGTGGGCAGCCACTGGCCCGCTGTCGCGCGGACTTGTTGGAGCTGGTTTAATACGTTTGCCCGCGCTTGTTTGAGAAACGGGCGCCGCTCTTTTCCAAGCTCGATTGCGTCGGCCAGCCCAATGGTGCGCGGGATATAAGGCATTTCACCTACCACTTCCAACGGCGGATTTTCGCCGCGCCGTCGTTCAAAATTCAGACCGAGTGTCTTGGCCAGTTGCAACTTCGCTATTCGATAATTGTTTTGCGAGGTGATCAGTAGCGGGAGTTGATTGTATAGAGCCACTTCTGCTTGCAGCACGTTAAAGCGCGGAACGGTTCCCGCTTCGAAGCGGTTCTGCTGATCCTTCAACTGGCTCTCCAGCAAATGCACCGATTGTTCATTCACCGTAATGAGCTCTCGATTGACCACAATCTGGTAAAACTGCGTCTTCACGGTCGCGATGAGTTGATCCAGAATATTCCGGAACGCGAAGTAGGCGCTGTCTCTCTGAAAGAACGTACCGCGGATCTCGGGCCAGGTTGTGCCGTTGAAAATCAACTGCCTCCCAAGAACACTGATGCTGTAGGATACATCGCTTGTCTGCACGTTGGTGATGCTTGGTGTGGGAGATGGATCGGCAAGCGGGGGCTGAATATCCCTGACCTGCGACGCCGGCGATTCGATAAGAGAGGCGGCCGCGCCGGTCGTGCTCCCAAGGGTGGTACCGGTTCCAGTCGTACCTGTCGTTCCAAATATCCGGGCGCCAGTCAGGTTTGGATCAATCCATTCAAATTGCCCACTGGCTGTGATCTGCGGCAGGGCCTGTGCGCGGACTTGAATGATCACGCCTTTGGTCCGTTTGATCTCCTGCTCCGCGTTGAGGAGAGCCGGATTCTGTTGCAGCGCGGTCACGATCGCTTGATCCAGAGTAAAAGTGGGAACCTTGCGGGCGGAACGGGTTCCGGCGCCAGACATTGTTTCGCTGCCACCAAAAGTTGGCTGGCGAAGGATTCCGAACACTGCAAAGATCCCCAGGCAAAGAAAAAATTTTCTCATAGAGGTTAGCGATTAGATGCGCGAAAGGCAGCGCTCGGATTCGCCGTTATTTGTTTTGCCCGGATTTGGTAGCAATGCCATCGGACAAATAAAAATCATTTCGAC
>QHOF01000334.1 GCA_003219335.1 Verrucomicrobiota bacterium
CAGGTTGAACCGACGTGACTCTGGCTGTGAAAGTTCGGGTGCGATAAGCGTATAGCTGCACCTTCGCTTTCAGCCCCGGCTTCACGTCGCCCACGTCCTCTTCGTTTACTTCACCGCGAACGTAGTTCTTGCGCGACGAGACCGTGAAAAGCTCGTTACCATCCGAAACCAGTTCCCCATCGATTGTCTGGACATTGGTGAGCAGTCCATCAATGGGCGATCGCACTTCGGCGTTCTTCATCTCCGCCTCCAGTTTTTTTGTCGTTTCTTCCAGCGAATTGAGATTGCGGTCCCGTTCAATCCGCTCCGTCTCCACTGCGCCGCGCAAACGGTTGGCTTCGCTTTTGGCCTTCTGATATTCGACTGCTGGCACGTTTCCCGAGCCGACCACCTCTTCGGGCCGCAGCAGATTATCCTCCGCTGCCTTGGGTAGCTCCGAGGGAAGCGGGAGAGCGGCCCGATCAACGGCCGCCTGCAAATCGGCGCGCGCCTGCTTTAATTGCCGGGCGGTCTCCTCATCGGCAATAGTCGCCAGCAACTGGCCTTTCTCGACGCTCTTGCCGATCGCCCCGCGGCCAGCTGAAAAAGCTTCTGCCAATTTAATGAAGCCGTCATTTTGCGCGCGAACATGGACTACAAACGCCGGTTCGATCCGCACGGTCCCGTAAACTGCGGAGATGGCCGTGCCCCGGCGTACCGTAACCACTTCCGCCACCGGAATCAGGAAATAATACGCCGCTGCGAAAATCAGCACGATTGCCGCTGCGCCACCCCGAAGAACCCCTTTTGATTCCTGCAATTTCAATTTTGGCGCACTAGTGTCGCGTCCATGACTCTTCTTTGCAATAAACTCGTGTCGGCCCGGAATCGTTCTCGTCCCCGGTTTTTGGTAGGTGTTCGAAAGCATTATTCCCAAGACACCGCAGCAGAAACGTCCGTTCGATCAGCGAAGAAATCCTGGGGCAATAAAAAAATCGGAAAATCATAGGGCGCTCGCGGCATTGACGCGTTAAAGCGTTCCAGGAGTATTTCGTTCCGAGCAAAGTCGAGGAATCCCGTTGCGTTACATTAGGGTAGCGTCTCCGGATCCTTTGACTTCGCGGAGTTTACCCTGAGCGAGCGTAGCGAGTCGAACGGGCTCCACTCAGGATAACCAACGGTTCAACGCTTCAACGAATCCAGCGTCTCGCGCGGGGACGTGCCGCTATCGTTGGAAAATTGGAAGTAGCGCCCGGTAGCCCGGTCCCATTCTGCGATCGCCAGGTTGTGCTGATAAACAGCATCCAGCAATCCGCTCCTGGTCTTTAGAAAAGCATTCTGAGTGACGCGGTACTCTAGCGGCGAGGCGAGACCGCTGGCGACATTTTCTCCGACCGCGCGGGCGCTTTGCTCCGCGGCGGCGGACGCTGCCGAGAGCGATCTTTGCCGGGAATCGATCGCTTCAAGCTCGTTGGCAATCCGCGAGAGTTCGCGGCTAACATTGGCCTCCAGCTTCCTGCACGTCAGTTCGTTCGTCTCGCGTGCTGCGCGCGCCTGCAATACTGCGCCTCCGACTTTGCCATTATCGACTACGTGCCAGGTGTAAGCTGCCTTTTCACGAATCTCCGAGCCGATGAAATCCTGTGTCCTGCTGGTTGAACCCTGGCGATGAATGCCCGTTACCGGGACGTACTCGCCGTTAATATTTCCCGTCACGGCGGGATAATAGTCGGCTGCGATAATCCGTTCGTCTTCGTTTGCAGCGCGCACGAATAAACGCGCGAGCTTGAGATCGGCCCTTCGCTGCAAAGCGGCGGCCGTTTCGGAATCAAGATTGACGCGCATCGGAACAAACTCCAGCTCGCCGTCAGGCTCGGGCAACGATGAATGCGCAGGATCGATTCCCATCGCTTCTGCCAATTGCAATTGCGCTTCGCGATACGCGCGATGCGCGCTTTGAATTTGCGAAACCAGCTCGGAGGCCTGGACAGTGGCGCTGGTAAGCGCGCTCCGATCGGTCAAGCCCGCTTCATAACGATTCTTCTGAGTAGCAACGTTCTCTTGCAGTTTTTGCTGTTGTTCTTCTCGAATTGCCTCGAGCGACCGGTTGTAAAGCGCGCCGTAAAACGCCAGCCGCGCGGCGTGCAGTTGCTCCACCGCGACGACATTCAATTGCTGCTGGGCAATGAGAACTTCGACGTCTCCACGACGGAGCGACGGCGGCACAACCATGTTGAATAAAACCTGCTCAAGCGCGCCGCGTCCCACGGCAAACCCTTTTACTCCGCTTTCACCGGCTCGGTGGCCGACTTGTACACCGGCCGGCACGCCTATTTCGGCGCGAGGCCAGGCCACGGAACGAAAAACCAATCGCTGCCCGGTCGCTTGCTCCAGACCCATTTTCGCTTCCTGGATGACGGGGTTTTTTTCCAGTGTGGTTTGCAGAACGTTCTCGAGTGTAACTGCAAAGGCAGCATGCACAATCGACAAGTACCCAACGCCACTGAGTAGAGCTAGAATTGGTAGGGCGCGACCACAGCCTGCTCGCCGTGGCGAGGGCGCGCCGCCACGATCTGCTTGATGTGTACGGTCTCGTTTCATTGCTGGCTCAATTTTTCTGGCGGACGCGCTACATCGGCTGCCTGCGCCGCATTGCGGTTTTCGTTCTTCTTGATGTTTGATCCAAAATCGAGCTCTTCTTCCGAACTGGCACAAGCATGCGCCAGGCGGGCGAGAGCCGTATTGTGCAAATAGATCGCGCTCAATCGCGTGGTGCGCGTCCGCGTTACATCCGATGCGGCCTGCAAGACGTCCAGCTGTGTTCCCAATCCGGCCGCGAAATTACTCTTGGCCGCATCAAGGGCTTCGTCCGCCGTCTGCACGTTTCTTGTCTCGGTTTCGAGCACACGCTCGGCTTGTTGAAGATCGAAAAACCCGCTGCGTACTTCGGAAGCAACGCTCCGGCGCGCTGCTGCCAGAGCTTGCACCGCCGCCTCGCGCCGGGCGCGCGTTGCTTGCATCCGACCTTTGGTCGCGAACCCGTCGAAGATGTTCCACGTTGCATTTATCCCTACCACACCGCCGTAGTTAAATTCTTGGCCGACCTCCGGATCACGCTCGCTGTAAACTTCGTACCCGGAAAAAGCGCGAACATGCGGACGTAGGGCGCTTCGGTCCAGCACATACTGTCGATCTTCGATCTCGATATCCTTCTGCCGGGCTTTGAGCACTGGCCGGTCTGTGTCAGCGCGGGCCAGGCAGTCGTTTAGATCCGGATGATTGGGTCGATATTGCAATTCGCCGGAAATCTCGAATGGCGGTGCCAGGGTTCCCGGGCGAAGATCGGCGCCGAAAAGTTCGGCTAATCGCAAGTAGGAGTTTTTCAACTCAGTCTGTGCATTGAAAAGTTCTGGCCGCTCGTTGGCCAGGGCCACCTCGGCTCGTTGAACGTTCAATTTACTCACGATCCCGGCGCTCGATTGTTC
>QHOF01000335.1 GCA_003219335.1 Verrucomicrobiota bacterium
TTCCCACTGCGACAAAATAGCTTTTTCGCGGCTTGCGAAACGCATGTCGCACGCCAGGGCAAGCTCACTTCCGACACCGGTCGCGCGTCCCCGAATTGACGCGATCGACGCAACCGGAGCACGGCTCAGGCGCACGAGCATATCCGGGAGGGGCTGCAAGCCTGTGGGTCCCGGCGGTAGGCGGGTTGTATCCTCAAGTTTCGCAAGGAAATCGTAATGAGTCAGAAAAAACCCTTCAACGGCGCTGTCAAAAACCACGACTTTGACGTGCTCGTCGGTTTCCAGCGCTGTGATGATTTCATTGAGCTGTGGAATAGTTTCCGGGCCAAAGATGTTGAGGGGCGGGTGATTGAACGTCACGCGCCAATACGCGGACGATTGTCGCGTCAGAAGAATCTGTTTTGTCATCGTCGTATCGCTCATTTATAGCTCCTTTCTAACTAGCGCAATGATTTAAATGCCGCGCGGAGTTCTCCAACGAAAAGCTCCGGCTGCTCCCACGCCGCGAAGTGCCCGCCTTTGTCGAGCTTGTTGTAATAAATGAGTTTGGGATACGCGCGCTCCGTCCAACTCCGTGGAGCTTGATAGAGTTCGTCAGGAAAGGCGCTCACGGCGACGGGGATGGCCACGTGTTTCGGAGCGAAAAACGCGAGCTTGCTTTCCCAATACAGACGAGCCGAAGAGACCGTCGTGTTCGTCAACCAGTAGAGCGTGACGTTATCGAGGATGTCGTCACGCGTGAGCCCCTCGGGCTGACCATCGAAGACGCGGGCGATGAGCGCGTAACTGCTCGCGTCGTGGTCGATCATCCAGGCGGCCATCCCCACCGGCGAATCCCCGATTCCGTAAAGCGTCTGCGGGCGGTTACTCATCTCGTTGGCGTAGCCCAGGCCGTGCTTGTAGAAGAAGGCGAGCTGATCGTACGCATGCCTCTCGTTGGCTGAGAGGCCGGACGGCGGCGGGTCGCCGAACTGGAGTGCCTTCGCAATGTCGGCTGGCACGGTGGCAGGCATGTTGGTGTGAATGCCGATCAATTCCGGAGCTCCCAGAAGAGCCATCTGTTCCGTGACCGCATTCCCCCAATCGCCGCCTTGCGCTACGAAGCGTGTGTATCCGAGGCGCTTCATCAACACGACCCACGCACGTGCGATGCGGATGGGATCCCAACCGGTCGTGGTGGGCTTTCCGGAAAATCCGTAGCCCGGCAGCGACGGAATCACGACATCGAAAGCGTCCGATGCGCTCCCGCCATGTGCCGTGGGATTCGTGAGCGGATCGATGATCTTCAACTGCTCGATGATCGAGCCGGGCCACCCGTGCGTGACGATGAGCGGCAAAGCGTTAGGATTTTTCGAGCGGACATGAATGAAATGAATATCGAGGCCGTCGATGTTCGTGACGAATTGCGGCAATGCGTTGAGTTTCGCCTCGCACTTGCGCCAATCGTGATCTGTCGCCCAATAGCGCGCGAGTGCCTGAGTCGTTGCCAACTGCACGCCTTGCGATGCATCCGTGACCGTTTCGCGTTCGGGCCACTTCGTCGCTTGGATCCGTCGGCGGAGCTCGACGAGTGCCTCTTCCGGAACGTTGATGTGGAAGGGGCGGATGGCGTCTGCAGCAGAGCGCTGCGCCGTATCGAGCTGGGCGGCAGCCGTCACCGGCGAGAACGCCGCAAGGGCTGCCATCGCCGCTCCGTTGAGGAGCAGGGCCCGGCGTGACAGCACGGAAGCTGCGGTTGATTTGTGTGCAGTCATCGTCTCATTCCTTTCTGCTGTGGTTCTCAGTATCAAGGTGCGTAACGGTTGAAGACAAAGTCGCTTTGACGGTCTCGTGGCAGGAAAAGCAGGTGTTGTGCACCGCCTCGTCGACAGGTTTGCCGTTGATAAATCGCCCGAACCCCCAACCGCCCGTGGCAGCATACTTTTTCGAATCTTTGGCCATGATTCGTCCGTTACCAGCACGGCGTGTGCGTGATATGCGTTAGTGCCGGCAGTCATCGTCTGGTCCCGAGCTGACCTCCGCTCTTGGCCGTTGGCCCCAATAGACAGCGGGCCATTTCATCCGCTTACACCTCAAGTGATCGCCAAGCGGGGAATGCCTCACGCCAACAAATTCTCGATCTTTACCGGCAGTTCCCGAACGCGAACTCCGGTTGCGTGATGGACTGCCGCCGTGATCGCAGCAGCTATGCCGGCTAGACCGATCTCGCCGATGCCGCGTGCGCCAACTTCGTTAATCTCTTTGTCGGGGTAATCGAGGAAATACACCTCGATCGGCGGCGCATCCGCATTGACCGCCACCACGTAGTCGGCCAGATTGCTGTTGATTGGCGCGCCGTTCTGCGGATCGTAAGAGGTGTGCTCTAGCAGCGCCATGCCGATACCCATCACGACCGCCCCCTCGATCTGATTCCGGCCGGCCAGCGGGTTGAGAATGCGACCTGCATCGATGACCGTCACCACGCGGCTGACGCGCAAACGAGCGATTTCCGGCTGCCATGTGACCTCGACGAAGTGAGCGCCGAACGAGTGCGTCGAGAATTTCGGCTTTGGATTGCCGAAGGTCGCTTCGGATTTGCCGCTGCCTGTGATCAGGCGGAGGTTGCCGCGCTGCAGCAAGTCTGCGAACGGCACGCCGCCCGCAGGACCGTCAGCCTTTACAAAGACCCGGCCGCCTTCGAATGCCAGATCGTCGGATTTGCGTTTCTCGAACGGCGATCCCGGCGTTGTCGTTCCTATGGTCAGCAGTGAGGCGATCGCGTTGTCTGCTGCCTGAAAGACGGCCGGGACTATCGATGGAGTTGCCATCGAACCGCCAGACAGCGGACCTTCCGGGAGCGACGTATCGCCGAGCGCGACTTCGATCTTTTCGAGCGGCACGCCGGTCTTGTGCGCTGCAAGCTGCGCGAGATTCGTGTACGTGCCGGTGCCGATGTCCTGCGTTGCGCAGGCGAC
>QHOF01000336.1 GCA_003219335.1 Verrucomicrobiota bacterium
TGAATCGTGCGCGAGCGCCTGGCGATAAAATACGTCCGCACGATCGTAGTCGGCTGCAGCCAGACTGCTCTCGGCCTGGTGAAACTCGTACTGGGCCCGAAGGAAAGAGTCGTACGCTTCCGTATTTTGCGTCCGACCAGTAGCGAGGACGTGCAATTCACGCGGCGAGAGGTTCGCTTTCAAAGCCTGGGCAATTTCCTCTGCAACCTCATTTTCAACCCTGAAGACGTCCTTAAGCTCACGGTCATAGCTAGTCGCCCAAAGTTGCCTACCAGTGCGTGCGTCGATCAACTGCACATTCGCGCGGACTTTGTCGCCCGCGTTCTGCACTGCTCCTTCGAGGATCGTTGCAACGCCAAGCTCGTGCGCCACCGCCGCTAAATTGTGCGGCCTGCTCTCGTACTTCGCACTCGAGCTGCGCGAAATGACCTTGAGATCGCGCACCACGGCTAACTTCGTCAAAATCTCACCCTGAATGCCCTCCGCCAAGTAAGTATTCGTTTTTTCCTGGCTGAGGTTTTCAAAAGGAAGCACTGCGATGCTTTTGTCGGGT
>QHOF01000337.1 GCA_003219335.1 Verrucomicrobiota bacterium
GCGGCGGCTACAGTTGGGTTGCGTTTCGACCAACGCCAGATTCGAACCGGTAGCGGAACTCGACGTGCGGTGATTGGTCGGCCTTCCAGCCAACGCTCCAAGTCGCCGGCCAGAGCGTCAGCCGATTGATATCTCACCTGCGGTTCGCGCTCGAGGCATTTTGCGCAGATCGTTTCCAGGTCGCGATCGAGCGCGGGTGCCAGGGAACGCAGTTTCGGCGCTGGTTTTTCCGAGGCTTGTTGGATGACTGCCAGTGCGTGTTCGCCCAGGAATGGCGCCTGGCCGGTGAAGAGATCGAACAGGATTGCGCCGAGGCTGTAAACATCGGCCGCAGACGTGAGTTGCGCGCGTGCGCCTCTGGCTTGCTCCGGGGCGATGTAACCGGGCGTGCCGAAAATGGTGAGTGTGCGTGTGAGATCGCTCGTGGTGTCGAGCCATTTGGCCAAGCCGAAGTCGCTCACCAGGGGCTCGCCGCGCGCATCAAGCATGATGTTGCCCGGCTTGAGGTCGCGGTGCAGGATGCCATGGTTGTGGGCGAATTCCACTGCGCGCGCGACTTTTGCCATGAGCGCAACGCAGCGACGCGGCGCGTTGCACAACCCGCGCGCGGCCTCGCGTAAGCTTCCGCCCGCTGCGTATTTCATGCTGAAAAACGGCAGCCCATCCTCGCTCTCGCCTACTTCGTAGATCGGCAAAATGTTGGGATGATCGAGACTGGCAGCGGCTTCAGCTTCCCGGCGGAAGCGGGCGAGCGTCTCGCGTGAGTCGGCGTGATAGGAGACTATTCGCTTGAGCGCAACGATCCGACGCGAATGCCGCTGGCGCGCCCGATAAATGACGCCCATTCCACCACGTCCGATTTCCTCCAGAATCTCGTAATTGCCAACCCGCCAGTGCGTGTCGTGGACTTTATCTTCAGCCAGAATGGCCTCGAATGCGTCGCGAGATGCCTCGCGATCGCCATTCAGTCCCTCCCGCAACGTGCAGCTTAGGCAAAGGCCATGGCCCCACCGCGTGCTCCCGCCGCATTCGCGACACCTGGCGGCGTTTTCAGTCAAATCCGCCACAGAATCAGAGAGGCCTTGGAGATTCACGCTTAAGCACCAATGGACACCAACCCACACGAGTTTCCAGCGTTCAGCACCGCAGCGACATCTCGCCGCTTTGAAAATACTGACATATCAGCGAATCCCACGTCCGCTATGCCGCTTCTCTTCGGGGGACGGTTATTCATGTCTGTCCGCAATTATGCTGCCTCAGCGCCGGCAGCCAGTGTCGCGCAGAGATACCGAATTTCACCTTCCACGTCCCTCGGGTCTTGGACGGTCTGCGCGACTTCTTCGCAGATCAGCCAGCGATAACGACGTCGCAAATTGTGAAGCTGCTTTTTTATGGCCGACTCCGTTATTCCTAAGATGGCTGCCAAATTGGGATAGGAAACATCTGCGCGATCGGTGGTTAGATAAAGACTTAAGGTTTCGAACAATCTGAGCCGCTTTCTGCTTTCGCATTCCTCACGAAGACGCCGAAACGCTTGTTCGACTACTGTTGCAGCCCAGCGCAGATCGAACAGTTGCTCCGGTGACCAGGAATTGAGCGCTTGCGCCGAGATCGACAATTGCGACGGCGCTTCAGCCATCCAATCGTCCCAAGAAACAAATTTCACTCCGCCGCCACGTTTGCGTGCCTCCAGTTTTTCGGTTGCGTGCCCAAGCAAATCTTGCAGGGCCTTTAGCAGCAGCGAACGAAAACGACCGCGCTCCGGGTCGGCGCGCTTTAACAGAGGGCCCTGGAGCAGGCTTGAGAAAAAATCTTGTGTGAGGTCCTCTGCATCCTGGGTCGAGTAACCACGCCGACAGAGATAGGCGAAGATTGGCCGCCAATACGTCTTGCATAACTCGCTCAAGGCATCGCGCGCCGCGGCGCTTTCTATTCCTGAATCGGCGCACGAAAGCACCACGCTCCAGCGCGTCGTACCGAACCGTCCCGGGCTGTGGTCGGCCGTTTCTGCCACTTCGGTGTTCACGTCCCCCTATCTTCTATTTCCCGGAATTCCTTTGGCAAGCTTTTTCCTCAGGAATCGGAATTGCTCGGGAGGCACGACACCGATTTGAAACTCGCTTCGCTTATCCGCTCGCTCGCCGCTACCCGTCACGGCTTTACCTTCTATGTCGCTGATCCCCTCAGCTCCGTTCACCCGCCTTCGCACAAGGCTACGGCGGGGCCGGCGAACCGGCACGAATGGAACCAAAGGAATTCACCCAAGCGTCATCAGATTCGTGATCATTCGTCTGATTCGTGTCTGAAAAATTCAGTCGGTTTAAAAATTTTCGGGAACTTCACCTCAGATTTCCGGGATCAGGATAGCGGAGCACAAACATCACCCGAAGGCAGGAACCAAAACAAGAACGTACAAACCGATTCAACTCAAAACTAAAACTCTATCCGTAAAAAGCGGACCAAACTAAAAATTTAATCTAACGAAGAATATGAAGAAACGACAAAATAACTCCGTACGCGCTTCGGCGCTCCAAATCACCCTCTCGGTCGCTCTGATCTCTGCCTTTGCGATCTTGCTGGCCATGGCGGCGCCACCCAATACGAAGAAAGCTTTCGGGCCAAACCCGCTGAGGTTTCAACCGTCAGGGCTTCGCCCGTTTTCAGCCGATGGATTTAAAGCAAGAGTAGCCGGCCCCGACTCGGAACCTGACTCTGATGGCGATGGTGTGCCCGATTCGCAGGACAACTGTCCTTCTATACCAAATCCCGGCCAGGAGGACAGGGATGGTGATGGGATTGGTGATGTTTGTGACTTCTGCCCGGATGACCCCGCGAATGATGCGGATCACGATGGCGTCTGTGGCAATGTCGATAACTGCCCTTCCGTGCCAAATACAAACCAGCTAGACTCCGATGGCGACGGGATCGGTAATGCATGTGATAATGCCGTCACCGTCACGAACACAAACGACAGCGGCGCGGGCTCACTGCGTCAGGCGATCGCCGACGCTAACCACGACGACACGATCGACTTCGATGCGTCCGTCACCGGCACAATCACGCTGACCAGCGGCCAGCTTTTAGTAAATCACAGCGTCACTATTTCGGGGCCCGGGGCGAACGTGCTATCGGTGAACGGCGGCGGTACCAGTAGCGTGTTTAACATCGCCGGCCAAACGGTCACGATCTCTGGCCTGACCATCACAAACGGAAACGCCAGCGGCGGCGTCGGCGGCGGCATCGTCAATGATCGCGGGACGCTCACGGTGAGCAACAGCACCGTCAGCGGCAACTCGGCCGGCTTCGCCGGCGGCATCTGGAACACTGGCGGTGTCGGTAGCAGCGCGACGCTGACGATTGTCAACAGCACGATTAGCGGCAATTCAGTCGACGGCAGCTTCGCCGGCGGCATCTGGAACGACGGCAGCAACGGCAACGCGACGCTGACGATCGTCAACAGCACGATCAGCGGCAGCTCGGCTGGCGTCGGCGGCGGCATCTGGAACGACGGCCGCAGCAACGCGACGCTGACGATCGTCAACAGCACCCTCAGCGACAACTCGGGCCCCTTCGGCGGCGGCATCTATAACCAGAGCGCGACGCTGACGATTGGAGACACGATTCTCAAGGCCGGTGCTTCAGGCCCGAACATTCTTAACCAATCAGGCACGGTCAACTCGCTCGGCTACAACTTGAGCAGCGATAACGGCGGCGGCGTTTTGACGGGCACCGGCGATCAGATCAACACAGATCCAGTGCTCGGTCCTTTGCAGGACAACGGCGGTCCTACTTTAACTCACGCTCTGTTACTTGGTAGCCCGGCTATTGACGCAGGCGACCCGAATTTCACGCCCCCACCTAACTACGATCAGCGCGGACCCGGTTTCGATCGCGTAGTAAACGGCCGCATCGACATCGGGTCGTTTGAAATGCAGGCCACACCTACACCAACGCCAACACCTACTGCTTCACCAACCTGCACGCCAGGCGAGACCATGTACGGGGGTAACGGCAGACTGGGTGGCGGCGCGTTGATCATCATCAATCAAACAAATGGCACCGGCACAGTCGTCGGCACGCCTGTTTCGGGCGTGGGCTTGACCGGGATTGCCTTCCATCCCGACGGCCGCCTCTTTGCCTCGACCATAAGCAGCACCAGCACGCTTATCCAAGTCAATCCGGATACCGGCGCCTTGATCGCCACGATCGGCACGATCACCGATAACGGGACGCCGATCGGTATCGGCGATCTTAGCTTCCAGCCGGGCACTGGCGTGCTCTACGGGATACGCCGCAATAGCGGCTTTTTGTACACCATCAACATCAGCACGGCCGTTGCGACGTTCA
>QHOF01000338.1 GCA_003219335.1 Verrucomicrobiota bacterium
TGTGGAGCGAATCGTTCCCATGCTGCGGCCAAAAGATGTGGTCGTGGTTTTCAGCAATGGCGGGTTCGACAACATTCATGAGAAGCTGCTCGCGCGATTGCGCGAATTGTAAAGCATCACGGCGGCGCTAAAGTATCGCATGCGTCCTCGCTTGCGTCTTTTCTTGCAAGCCGGAGGCTCGCGCTACTCTTTCGCCGCCGAAGTATGATCGTGCACGATACGCCAGCCCTCCGGCAGGCGCTTGAAGATCAGGGTGAAGCGTCCATGCGGATGATCGTTTGCGCGGTCCAATCGCCACCGACCGAGCACCACAGCCGCATCAGGTGAGAGCAGCGTAGTTTCGAGGTCGGAAAATGTCAGTGTCCCCATCTTTGCGCGATCGGAATATTTTTTGTGATAGCGTTCGCGGACCGTTTCCCAACCGCGTCTGACTTCGTCTTCCGATACAAAAACAGTCGATGGCGAGCGCGCGTATCCGTTCATGAACCCGTCAATATCGCCCCGGTTCCAAGCGTCCTGTTGTGCACGGAGGACAGCCTGAATCTCGGCGGCTGCGTCTGGGGTTTGCTCCGGCGGAGCCGAAACCGCCACGCCGACGAAGAGGCAAGAAAGGATTGCGAGCGCGCCCGCATGCAGGCGGGCAAGCTGTGCGCTACTCAGACTCGGCAGCCCCATGTAAATTGATCGTCTCAGACTTAGTTGCATTAAAAGCAATCTTTTATAAGCTACCAATCCCTGCCGCATCCAACCCAAAGCAGTGAAGGATGGTTTTCAACTGAGGGAAATACGTTGACGGGTCTCATAAATCTACTAGCGTCGCCCATCCACCCAGATAGAACTGTGCACCGGCTTTTCTGCATCGCGATGCTCGTGCTTGCCAGCGCGACGACGGTTTCAGCTCAGGGCGAATCACAGCGTCCCGAGTCATTGCCAGCTGTCAAGGCCGTTAAGCCGGCCGACGCGCCACAGGCAGACACGCCTGCTGCTCCTCCGAACGCACCGGCAACTGTGCGGCTTCAGTTTCCAAACAGCGACGTAGTCGATGTGCTGCATCTCTACGAGCAGCTCACCGGCAAGAAACTGGTGATGGACAATTTCGTACAGGGAAAGGTGAACATTTTCATCGCCAAAGACGTGTCGCGCGATGAGGCGATCAAGATCATCGAGATGAGCATGGCGCTCAACGGGATTTCACTGGTTCCAGCTGGCCGCGATCTGATCGACGTGGTCGGGGCGGGCCAGAATCCTCGCAAGGCGCCGGTGCCGATTGTTTCCGATCAGGCGGACATTCCACCGGGCAACCCTGTGATCAGTTTCTTGTTCAGGCTCCAGTACGCGGACCCGCAGGAACTTCAGCAGGTGTTGATGGCGTATTTCCAAGGGAGCTCAGGCACGATCAACATTTTGGCCTTGCCGAAATCGTCCAGTCTTCTGGTGACGCAGAGTGCCGACATCATTCGGCAGCTTGCCGGTGTGATTGAACAAGTGGACGTGGCGCCGGCTGAAGTGGTGAGCGAGTTCATCAAACTCGAGCGGGCCGACGCCAGCAAAGTCGTCGATATGCTCAAGGACATTTTCGAAAAGGGCACTGAGACGGGCCAACCGGGTATCCGCACCGTGAAAGGGATGCCCGGCGGCGTGCCGCAACCCATGCCGGTTGAAGCGGGCGGCGGCAGTTTGCTCTCCGAAGAATCAGTAATCGTGGGCAAAATTAAACTGACTCCCGACATCCGCACCAACCGTATTCATGTTGTGACGCGGCCGATCAACATGCCTTTCGTCCGTCAACTGATCCACGAATTCGACGCCAACGTCGAATTTGCTAAACCGGTCACCCGATATTTGCAATACATTTCGGCCGGCGACGTCTTGCCCGTGCTGGTGCAGGCGTTGACCGAGCCGGGCGCTGAAGCCGGCGCCGCCGGGGCAGCGGGGGGAGGCCCAGGCGCTGCGGGTGGAAGGCAACAACCGTCGCCGCAGCCACGGGGCGGTACAGGCACTACGGGAACAAGTCCCTACGCCGGGGCCGAGACCGGCCTGGGGGGCACGGCTGGCGGCGGCACGCTGAACATTTCCGAAGAACTTTCCACACAGCCGGTGGACACCACTCCCAAAGCAGTCGTCGTCGGAAACTCCAAGCTAATCGCCGATCAGCGCGCAAACAGCATTATCGTCCTGGGCAACCGCGAGGTGGTGGTGAAAGTGGAAAAGATTCTGGACGAAATGGACGTGAAGGCGCCGCAGGTGGCGTTGAGTACAGTGATTGGGCAGTTGACACTCAACAACAACGAAGAATTCGGCGTCGATTGGTTCGCAAAGTATAATAACAGATTCGTCGGAATCTCGCGCAACAACACCATCTTTGGCAGCAATAATCCGGCAATTCCGCTGCCGGCTCCTTCCACTTCACCTGGAGTCCTCGGAAACGGATCGATCATCGATCCTTCGAACCTGATTAACTTCAGCCAGATTATTCAGAACGTAGCCAATGGCACAAACATCTATGTCGCGGCTGGCAACGCTTTCGCGGCGATCGTGCACCTGCTTGAGTCCACCGGCCGGTTCAAAGTGATGTCGCGGCCGACCGTTTTCACGAGCAACAACAAAAAAGCCATCATCGCTTCCGGCCAGGAGGTTCCAGTTCCGGTAAATACCCTTACCAATGTTGCAACTACTGTGACCGGAACGGCCGCCGTACAGGCGAGCATCGAGTACAAGAAAGTTGTGCTTCAGCTGGAGGTCGTACCGCTCATTAATTCCGAGAAGGAAGTGTCGCTCGATATTCTTCAAAAGATCGACAGTATTGTCCCGGGCGGAAATGTAGTTATTAGTGGCAACTCGGTCCCAACAATCGACACGCGTTATATTCGCACGAATGTTTCCGCGGGGAACGGATCGACCATTATCCTGGGCGGATTGATCGAAGATCAAAAGACGAAAAATTTCCAGGGCATTCCCTATCTCTCGCGCATTCCAATCATCGGCGCGGCGTTCCGTGGCACAGCAACAAGTAAGCAGCGCCGAGAGTTAGTCATCCTAATGTGTCCGCAGGTGACTCTGACCAAACTTGATCAATATCGTCTGCGCCAGAAATGAGAGAACACCAACACGCACTTTGGTCCGGAGCTGGATCAGTCGGAGTGCCCCGAGTGCCCTAAGCCGGAAGAGGGCAAACAGTTAACCTTGCCGCCGCCGGATATTCCCGCGGCGAAAGATATGTAGTAATGTCCACTTTTATGAAGCGAATAGCTTTAGCTTTGATTTTCGGTCTTGGCGCAACCATCGCGCGAGCC
>QHOF01000076.1:0-11224 GCA_003219335.1 Verrucomicrobiota bacterium
TGCCACCAACACCACGCTCGAGCATTCATCGATTCCGCCTTCCCGCGATCAAGCCGGCGGGTTAAGCGGGGCTCCGTTGCGGGAAAAATCGACGGCACTGGTCCGCGAGATTGTGAGAAAATCCAAAATTCCCGTAATCGCCGCGGGCGGCATTTCCGATGCGCAATCCGCGCGCGAGAAGTTCGAGGCAGGCGCGCAGCTACTGCAGATTTACACGGGCTACATTTATCGCGGCCCGGGACTTGTTCGCGAAATCATGGACATTGTTTCGTAAGATCGGCAATCGCCCGCCGGTCGCGCTCGTGTGGTTTTGAAATGAAGCTTTCTCGTAAAATCCGCAAGCTCGCGCAGCCGGTCACCTACCGGCGTGCGTGGCGTAGAACACAGCGGGCCATCTTTCCGCTGCCCCTGCAGCCGCTGTTCGCGAGTGTTGATCAGCAACGATTACGCGAGATACAGCAACGTTATGCCAGCTCGCCCGTGGAATATGCGAAATACGCAAACGTCGAGCGCTGGTTACCAATGAATCGTGAACGCGTGCAAGATTTAAAGCTCCATCGCTCGGCGCCAAAACGCGTGCTCGATCTCGGCTGCGGAGGCGGGTTCTTCTTGTTCATCCTGAAAAGGTTTGGTCATTCCGTTCTTGGCCTGGATGTGGATCAGTTTCCTCTGTTCACCGAGCTCCTTGATCTTTTCGATGTTCGGCGCGTTGTTTGGAGGATCAAAGCGTTCGAGCCGCTGCCCGATCTCGGTCAAAAGTTCGACTGGATCACCGCGTTCTCGATCAATTTTAATCTCCACTATCCCGGGGAACGACTCTGGGGGCCGGCGGAATGGGATTCGTTCCTACGTGATTTGCAGCGCCATCTCGCTCCGGGTGGAAGGATATTTTTCGCGCTCAATCCGACATTCGGGCGCGATTATTATACACCCGAGCTGCGCGACTTTTTTCTAAGCCGGGGCGCAAGCGTCGAGCGCGAACGAATCTTTTTCGGGAAGGGATTACGCTTCTAACGTCGCGTCGCGCTGGGAACGGGGAACGCCTCGACACCGCGAGGCGGCTACAACAACGGTGCCGCACGTAACAATTAAAGCTGCTATGGAGTCGGTGACGGCTCCGGAGTCGATTCCGGCGTGAATTCGCGCGGAAAGCGACGGTGGCGCCAGCGGCGGTGGCGTTCTTCGATTTGCTGAAGTTTTTGGCGCTGCTCCTCTGTGAGATTGAGAGCCATTTGCCGGTGTGCCTCGGCCATTGTCTCATGCACGCGCCGGGCCGTATCTTGCCGAATATTTCTGAGTTGCAGGGCTGTGTTATCGATGATTGGCGAAATCTTGGCGACTTGCTCCGACGTCAGGTTGAGCTCGGCGCGGAGCCTCTCCTTCATGCGCGTGCCGATCTGTTCGGGCCGATGAAACTCAAAGAAAAGATGCCGGGCATACAATCCTCCAAGGAACGCGCCACTGATTCCCCCGGCGACAAACACCAGGATGAATCCCGCAATGAGTTTCCATTGCAACGCGCGGTTCATTTCAAAAACTCATCCTGAATCGCCGAATCCGCGATGGCGAATTCGTTCGTAAAAGATTCGCCGATTTCGCGGTTCTGATTTGCTTCGCGAAGCGCGGCAATGGTTGATATGACAATGACGGCCGCCGACAACACTGCCACGCGCCGGAGCAACTGTATCACGCCGTTCCCCTTCGACGCAGCCGCGTGCCAGAGCGCCACCACGCGGGTATCGAATCCAAACGGCATCGAGACCGGCTCCTCTTCGCGCACCTGCGCGGCGGCTCGCAGCAATCGATCGATTTTGTGGTCCTTCATGGTTTTTCCTCGGTTCTGGCTAACTGAGCTTTCATTTTCTGCCGGGCTCGGAACGCGCGCACCTTAATCAGCGCCGCGCTCCAGCCGGTGATCTTGCGGATTTCGTCCACGCTTCGTCCCTGTAAATATAGCAAATCGATTGCGAGTCGCTCGACCGGTTTCAGCGCGGCCAAAAGATGCTCTACCAACTGGCGCGAGGCGAAGCGTTGGTCCGGCGCCAGCTCCTCGCTGGAAGTCGCGAGATTTTCAATCACCGCTTGTTCCTCCGCGCTCAAATCGGCGTGGCGCACTTCCGGTCGCACTTTCTCCGACTCGATTTGGTTCAGGCAAGTATTGACCGCGATACGCGAGACCCAGTGCTCCAGCGGCACGTTCCCGGAGAACTGCGATAATTTTTGGAACACTTTAATGAAAATCATTTGGCAAAGGTCCTCCTCCGGCGTTCGACGCGGCCGATGCGCGCGGACGATTTTGGCCACCAGCGGAAAGAGCTTTCGCACCAGCGCGCGAGCGGCCTCATCGTCATTTTGAAGCGCAGCTTTAACCAGCGCGCTTGCGTCAGAATCATCCATGTGATCGAGAGCGCATCCACACCATTACCAATGACCGGCAACAGCGCGTTGCGGTTACAAGTTTAGCAAGGAGCAGCGGTTTTCGAAACCGCCGTCGCGAATATGGAAGCAGGTTTCTTGACGGAAAGAAAATCTGTAACCGACGTTGCGTGCGTCCGGTCATCATCTTTGAAAAGCGCAAAAAGCGCACAGCAAAAACAACAAAGGAAAAAACAAAATATGAAACGAAATCTATTAGCACTTCTGGCCGCCAGTGCGATCGCGCTTGGCGGTTTTGTCGCGTTGCAAGCTCAACCCGGCCCCGGCGGCCATGGTCCCTGGCACGGCCACGAGTTTGGTCTCGAGGGGATCACCGAGAAATTGAACCTGACTTCTGATCAACAGACCAAGGTTCAGCCAATTCTCGATGCGGCTAAGCCGCAAATCCGCGCCATCCATCAGGAGGCGATGCAGAAAATGAAAGCTGTAATGGACAACACGCTGTCCCAAATCCGGCCGCTGCTCACGGCTGATCAGCAGAAGAAGCTTGATGCCATCCAAAAAGCGCATCAGGACGTGATGAACGCACATAGAGAACTGCACGACGCGACACAGGAATAACTCATTCTTCGGAGCAATAAGGGGGAGCGGCGGCGGTCTGTAACGGATCGCCGCCACATTTTCGTGGGGCAGGCAATCCTGTCCGGTGGCCGCGGCGACACGGATTCGCTATGGCGAGCCTATGAATGTTTGTCCGCGCAGACACGATTGTCTGCGCCACGCTTCCCTCAGCCTTGCTTTTTTCTCAAGGAAAACAGAAAGGCGATCACGCCCACGCCAGCCAGAACCGCGGCGACGGTGAAACCCGTGGATGAGATTTCGACACGGGAATGATAATTTTCTTTCAATCGCGCAGCAAGCCCGATCAGGAAAAACAAAAATCCCAGGCAAATCAGAATCAGCCCGATTGCTTTTTGGTCATCGGAAGAAATTTTCATTCGTCGTGAGCGGCCTGCAACAGTATGCGCAGCGCTTTGGCCAGCCAATCAAATATAATCGGGAGACTAAACTTCAAGTGCACACTTCAAAGGGAAGGCGTTAATGTCGCTGGTGCGCTGGGTTAAGTCACTAAGTTTTGGGCTGCTTGCTCTGTTCATAATTGGTCTCCCACTCGATGCGCAGATCGATCGCGTTACGGGAAAGAATTTCGCAACCCGATCGGAAGTGCTGGCGCGACATGGAATGGTTTGCACTAGCGTCCCGGCGGCGACCCAGGTCGGCATCGATATTCTAAAGCGCGGCGGCAGCGCCGTGGATGCGGCGATTGCTGCAAACGCGACGCTCGGTTTAATGGAGCCGGTCTCCAACGGGATCGGTGGCGATCTCTTCGCCATCGTCTATAGCGCGAAAGACAAGAAACTTTACGGAATCAACGGCAGCGGACGTTCGCCACTGGGATTGAGTTACGAGCAAATGAAAGCGGAGCTCGAGAAGTCACAAAAGCCACCCTCACCTCAATCCTCTCCCTGGCCAGGGAGAGGAGGACGCGAAGCGCCTGGTGAGGGTCGAGCGTTAAAGATCCCGCCGACGGGCATGTTGCCAATCAGCGTGCCCGGTTGCGTTGATGCGTGGGCGGAGCTGCACAAAAAATTCGGGAAACTGAACCTGAGCGATGATCTTGCGCCGGCGATTCGATATGCAGAGGAGGGTTTTCCGGTCACGGAATTGATTGCTTTTTACTGGGGGTTTGGTCCACGCCTTTACAAAGGATTGCCCGGCGCATTTCTGGAAACCTACACGCTCGACGGCAAAGGCCGTACTCCTGCGAAAGGCGATATTTTCAAGAATCTGGCGCTCGCGAAAACGCTTCGGCTGATCGGTGAAAAAGGTCGCGACGCTTTTTACAAAGGCGAAATCGCGGACAAGATCGACGCTTTCATGCGCGCCAACGGCGGTTTTCTGCGGAAAGCCGACTTCGAGAAGCACAGCTCGACATGGGTCGAGCCGGTCTCGACGAATTATCGCGGTTACGATGTGTTCGAGCTTCCGCCCAATGGCCAGGGCATCGCGACGTTGCAAATCTTGAACATTCTCGAAGGATTCGATCTGCGCGCGATGGGGCGCAATTCGCCCGAAGCATTGCACGCATGATCGAGGCGAAGAAGCTGGTGTGGGCTGATCGCGCGAAATTTTATGCCGATCCAGCGTTCGCAAAAATTCCGCTCGCTGGTCTTCTTTCGAAAAAATATGCAGAGGAGCGCCGCAAACTGATTGATCCGAATCGCGCGGCCAAACAGGTTGAGGCCGGCAATCCTGCGCTTGATCACGGCGACACGATTTACCTGTGCACTGCCGATGATGAAGGCAACATGGTGTCGCTGATTCAAAGCAATTACCGCGGAATGGGCAGCGGCATCGTGGTGCCCGGACTCGGGTTCATGTTTCAGGATCGCGGCGAACTTTTTTCCATGGACCCGGAGCACGCGAACGTTTACGCGCGGGGCAAACGCCCGTTTCACACCATCATACCGGGGTTTGTCATGAAAGATGTCAAGCCATGGGAAGCCTTTGGCGTTATGGGCGGCGACATGCAACCGCAAGGTCACGTCCAGGTGCTCACGAACCAGATCGATTTCGGTTTGAACGTGCAGGAAGCCGGCGACGCGTCGCGCTGGCACCACGAGGGCGATAACGAACCGACTGGCGAAACAATGGAGAACGGCGGCTACGTTGAAGTTGAGAGCGGCATTCCGTACGAGACAGTGCGCGAACTGCGCAAGAAAGGTCACGACATGCGTTTCGACGTTGGCGGCTACGGCGGTTATCAAGCCATTAAAGTCGAAATGCACAACGGCCAGCGGGTTTACGTCGGCGCCAGTGAATCACGCAAGGACGGAATGGCGGCGGGCTACTGATCCGAGGCGTCTGACACAGACGCCCTACAATAGTCTCAATTCTTCGGCGCCTTCAGCTCCGCGAGTTTTTCTTCGGCACGGGTCACGTCGGATTTATGTGCGCTGCCGAGCTTGAGTAATTTTTGCTGGCGACGCAGGTTTGCTTCGGCGAACTCAAGCTCGGCGCGCTCACGTTTTGCCGCTGCGAGTTGCGCAGCTTCGATCAGTTGCGCCATCGCTGTTTTCGCCGGGTCCAGCTTTTGTTTGGCAGTTTCACCAGACGCAACTCGCGATTCCTGATCGGCAACGCTCGCTTTAGCTTGCGCGACTCGCGCGTTTGCCAGCTCGGCTTCGCACCGAGTCACCTTCAACGCCCGCTGCTCGACTTCGACCTTAGAGAGAACGCCAATCTTACAGAGCCGTTCCGCGCCCATCGCATTTTCTTTTGCGCGCTCCAGTTGTTTCTCCCAACGCGCAACCTCGGCATCGGGGGTTCCCGTTGCCGCCGGTGGTTCAGTCGACAGGTTTTGCTTCAATATCGGCGGCTCAATATCGAACACGTCCGGCTCGTCAGATTTGCTCGATTGATCCGCCGCTAGTACAACCATTGCGCTGGTGAGAAATGTCACCGGCAACGCGATCGCGCGGATCATGGCGCAAGTTTATCACAAGTTTTTCTGTAGCACAGGCATCTTGCCTGTGGGGCAGGCGGGCATCTTGCCTGCCATGCTCAGAAGTCCGCTGGGGACAGCGGACACTACAGCACTTGACGGCTGGGAAGCCGTCACTCCTTGAAAATTTTTCTTTTCATCTGCCGGCTTTATCCTGTAGAAGACGGCCCCGGAGGAACTTTATCAATCCGGTTAGTCGCCAAATTCTGCTGGGCATTGCGGTTTTGGGATTGATTGTTCCATCGGCATCGGCCGATCCCTTTCCGGACGCCGGACCTGTTGTGGCGGGAAAAGTCGCGCGTCTTCGATTCGGGAAGGCGGCTGCCCCGAAAATTGCGCCGTTCGCAGTGAAACGAGCCATCTGGGCTGCCAATCAACTTCGCTCGAAGCCTTATCGTTACGGTGGCGGTCACAAATGTTTTGATGATCGCGGTTACGATTGTTCGGGCACCGTCTCGTACGTTCTCGGCGCGGCAGGATTGTTGAGTTCGCCGATCAGTTCAACCGAGTTCCGTAGCTACGGCGAGCGCGGCCCCGGCAAATGGATCACCATTTACGCGCGCGAAGGTCACACCTTCGCAGTCATTGCCGGCCTGCGATTGGATACGACGCCGTACGATCGCTACACCGGCAAATGGGCGCCGCGCTGGCAGACCGTTTATCGCCCGCCGCGCGGTTTTGACGCGAGACATCCTGTCGGGTTGTGACCCCGCTTGAGCGGGTCACAGTAACTTCCAAGTCCCAAGCTCCAAGCTCCAAAAAATATCCAACCACTAAATCTCAAACGCGGCGATTTGTTTGCACATTGGACCTTGGGATTTCGCTGGAGCTTGGAGGTTAGATATTGGAGCTTCTCTCGTAGCAGGCATGGAAACTTTCAGCTTTACGCGATCGGACTTGCGCAAGTTGCGCGCGCTGAAAACGCCGGCTGGCGTACAAAAGTTCCTCGATGATCTCCCTTACAACCTCAGCTACACGGCACGCTCGCCAAGAAAAGTCCTTCACGATAGCACCGCGTCGTGTCTCGAAGGCGGAATTTTCGGCGCGGCCGCGCTGCGCGTTTTGGGATTTCCAGCATTGATTTTCGATTTGGAAGCGGAACAGGACACCGATCACGTCGTCGCAATTTTCAAAGTGCGCGGGCACTGGGGCGCAGTGGCCAAATCCAATTTCACCGGCTGCCGTTATCGCGAGCCGGTCTATCGCAGCCTGCGCGAGCTGGCCATGAGTTATTTCAATATTTATTTCAACCTGCGCGGCGAACGCACTCTGCGACGGTATTCACGCCCGGCGAACCTAGCCCGCTTCGATCATCTCAATTGGATGACAACGGAAAAACCGGTCTGGTTCATCGCCGAATACCTCTGTGAGATCCCGCACATTTCATTGCTGACATCTGCCATGAAAAAAAATCTCACCCGCGTCGATCGCCGCACATTACTCGGCGAAATGGTCGGCCACAGAAAAAAATGATCCCGTCATGCGCAGCAATCCTCGCATCGGGTAGCACACGCGTCTCGCGTGTTGGTGAGCGCGTCCTCGCGATCACGGACTTTTTTCAACGGCGACAACCTTCGAAGTGATGAACTTGAGAAAAGACTGTTTCGGCGCGACGCCGAAACCAGCAGGCGAGACGCGTACGCTACCCAGCGTTTTGAAAGAATGCGTTCTCGAACGTTGGCTGAAACGGGCCGGGTTCGGTTTCGCCGATTCGAAATCGGGAACTGATTTCGAATTGCGTGGCGCAATGAATTTCCACGTCCATTCTGCCGCACTTTACCAAGGACGCGCGCACCGTCTCCAGCGCCAGCGCGGGTGTGTTGCAGTCACGGCTGAGATGACCGAGCACAACGCGCTCGATTTTTCCGGGTAACAATTCCTCGATCACGCCTGCCGCAGCCGTGTTCGAGAGATGACCGTGCCGCGATTGGATCCGCTGTTTCACCGGCCACGGCCGATGCGTGTCGTTTTGTAACAGTTTTTCGTCGTGATTGGTCTCGATCACGAGCGTTTGCACCTGGCGCAAACGTTCGATGATCATTTTGGTTACGTAACCGAGGTCGGTGACGAACCCGAGACTGCCTGAGCCGGCGTGAAAGACGAATCCGAGCGGGTCAACCGCGTCGTGCGGCACCGAGAACGTTTGCACGGTTATATCGCAAATCGAAAACTCCGCGCCAGTCGCAAAGAGCCGCCAGTTCCGGCACTCATCCAAAAGACCGTTGCAACGAAGCGCCTCGGTCGTGAGCCGATTGCAATAGATCGGCAGATCGAATCTGCGGCTGAGCACTTCAAGGCCACAGATATGGTCGGTATGTTCGTGCGTGAGAAGAACGCCGTCGAGCTGCTCGGGCGTGACGCCGCACTGCTCCAGGCGCAACCCCAATTGCCGCGCGCTCAGCCCGCCATCTACCAGAATCTTGCAATGATCAGTCGCGACCAGCGCGCTGTTCCCCGCGCTCCCGCTGCCGAGCATGGTCAAGCTGAACACGGGTCTTAAAGTAGCCGCGTTTCTTTAGCTTGCGCAAACGGAAACAATGGAAATGATCCGCCTTCGCCAAGGCTACGGCGGGCAAGCGAATGACGAATGACGAAAGAAAGTCGATACGTCGCTGTTCGCACGAATTTGCAGTCCAATGTGCGATCCGCTGTGCGTCATCACTCGACATGGCGGCTGGCGAGAATTACATTCGCCCACTTTGAAACTACGAGTTCTCATTTCGATCGCGGCAGCCGTCATGCTGTTTGCGGGAAAAGATTTTGCTGCCTCGCCAGATATGCCGGTTGCAGACAGCAGCACCCTGGATTTCAACCAGTGGGGATTGCTGGCGATTCAGGACGGTGGACGGCGCAAACCGATCGACACGTTTGCAAAGGAAACGTTGATCCGCATCATCGGGCGATCGGCCTACACAGATAAAAACGGCCGCACATGGCGGCCAAATGACTTTGTTTTGTCGGCCTTGCTCGAGACCCACGATTGGAAAAACGAGCCGATGGTGCTCGTCTCATTCGGCAAACTAAAAGAACAACTCGGGCTGGATAAAGCGCAGCAACGATTTTCCTTTGCGCAACTGGCAGGGTCGGCCGAGTTGCAGCGTCTCGCCAATGAGGCGCAGGCAGTCAAGCGCGCGGAGAAACCGCTCGACCGGGTCCAACAGGAAGCGTTGAGCGTCAGCGATCGGCTGACGCTTTTTTCCCGCGTGCTGGACGGAAGCGCATTACTGATCATTCCGGCGTCCAAAAACGAAACGGACCCGTGGGTCGATCCATCGGGATGGTCGAGATATTATTCGGAAGCGCAATTCGCGCCTGCGCAGATTCAATTGCAGGCACTCGCCACTGCGTATGTCAATGGCGATGCATTTAACTTCAGCCGCGCCGCCAGTCAGCTCCGGGAAAATTTGCGCACGCTGAGCCCATCAATCTATCCGGGGGAACGAGCGCTGCGGCTGGAATATTTCTACAACCATTTCGAGGCTTTTTACCGGGCCATCTGGTGTTACGGAATTGCGCTCGTGATTCTGCTCGCGGCGCACCTGGGCAAGCGGGGACGCGTTCTGCAAAACGTCGGCGTCGCGGTTGCGCTGCTCGGTCTCGCCTTTCAGGCGTCGGGAATCGTGATGCGCTGCACGATTGCCGGGCGCCCGCCAGTGACCAACATGTACGAATCGATCATCTGGGTCTCGTTCGCCGCCTCCTTTTTCGGGATGATCTTTTTCGCCCGTTATCGTGCGCGCGTGTATTTGCTTGCCGCATTACCGGTCACGCTCATTGCATTGTTGCTGGTGCATCAAATGCCCATCGCGATGCCCTCGAGCATCGATCCGCTGGTGCCGGTGCTGCGCGATAATTTCTGGCTCACTATTCACGTGCTCACGATTACCCTGAGTTACGCGGCGTTCGCGCTGGCCATGGGGTTCGGGCACATCTTGCTCTGGCGGTACGCGCGCAACCCTGCGGCCGCGCGCGTGGACGCGCCGATGCATTTCTGGTTGTACCGCGTGCTCCAGCTCGGCGTGCTGCTGCTGGCGGCAGGCACTATTCTCGGCGGCGTCTGGGCAAATTATTCCTGGGGCAGGTTTTGGGGCTGGGACCCGAAAGAGACCTGGGCGTTGATTGCGCTGCTCTGTTACATACTGGCGTTGCACGGCCGGCTGGCCGGTTGGTGGACACAGTTTGGCCTGGCGGTCGCGAGCGTGGTTTGTTTTCTCGCAGTGTTGATGGCGTGGTACGGCGTGAACTTTGTTCTGGGCAAAGGACTGCACAGTTATGGATTCGGCATCGGTGGCGAGACGTACGTCGCTACGTTTGTTGTACTTGATCTTTTGTTTGTCGGATTTGCTATCTGGAGATATCGGAGCAGCAAATCGGCCGTTTCGCCAGCAGGTGAAATCGAAGGCGAACGCGTCGCGGTTAGTTGACCCCGGGCAGCGGGCATCACCCTTGCCGGCTACAGCGTGTCGGCTGTGAGCGCGTTGATAAATTCGTATGGAGCCTCGGCGCGCAAAAGCGTCGAGCGTACCGCGTCGTCTTTCACCCGCCGCACCAGCGTGCCGACGCAAATCAAATAATCGTTCACCAGGCGTTCCGGCACGCCGATTACAAAAATCAATCGGGCACGCTGCTGATTCGTGCCGACTGGAATGCCGGCACGGCTGCGCCCGATGCCGATGACGATTTCGTTTACCAAATCGGTTCGCGAATGAGGAAAGGCGACGCCGTTCTCCACTACACTCGGGTGCGCCTGCTCGCGTGCGAGGACTTGTTCGAAAAATCTTTGTGGATCGTCGATTTTTCCATTTTGCGCGAGCACCTGAACAATCTCGCGCAGCGCATTCGGCAGTTTTCGTGAGCGCAGCCGCAGGACTACGTGTCTTTCATCCAGCAGATCGGAGAGCGCGATAGCCATTGGTGACAAGAGAGATTTGTTGGATTATCGGGCAAAGCCAGTTATCCAGTTAAGAAGCGCGCCGTGGCAACTCAAAATACAGTAGCGGCTCCCAAGGAGGAGAGGACCGTCTCCTTTCAACGGAGCATTTACGACCCGGGCTACGTCAACGCGATGTCGCATTTTTATCGCGGCGAGATGAGCCGGATCATGGTTTGGCGGCAGCGGCTGGATGTCACTACAAACTGGGCCATCACCAGCAGCACCGCCATCATTACCATCGCCTTTTCCACGCGCGAAGTGCCGCACATCATTTTCTTTTTTAATCTGGCCATTGTCTGGGTGCTGCTCTGGATCGAGGCGCGTCGATACCGTTTCTACGACGCGTTCCG
>QHOF01000076.1:11286-11907 GCA_003219335.1 Verrucomicrobiota bacterium
GGTGATGGAAAATCGCGAGATGCTTCAAGGGGAATGGAAAAAGCTCGTCTGCGAAGATTTGATTTTGCCCTGCTTCAAGATCAGCAGGCTGGAAGCAGTGGGCCGCCGCCTGAAGCGCAATTACGTTTTCATTTTTATTTTGATCCTGATTGCGTGGCTGACGAAAATATTTTTGCATGCCAGCGCGCCGATTAACGATTTCGTCTCGTTTTACCATGCCCTGCGGATCGGGCACATCCCGCCCTGGCTGGTGGCGCTAGTTTTTTCCGGCACCTTTGTCAGTGTGATTGCCATCACGATTTACGTCAGCAAAAGATCCTCCGGCGAAATCTCCGAGTTCGGCACGCACCGTTCTCTGTGGCGGATTTGAAGACGCCCAATGGCGAATAGCTAATGGCTAATAGCAAAGAATCGCAGTCTCCGGCTATAAGCGATCAGCAATCGGCTATTAGCTTTCAGAAGCTTTGCGAAATTGTCGCGAAACTGCGCGCGCCCGGCGGTTGCCCATGGGATCAGGAGCAAACCCATGGATCGCTGTTGCCTGCCTTGATCGAAGAAGCTTACGAAGTGGCGGAGGCTGCGCGCGCGAAAGACGACGCGCATTCTCGGGAGGAGCTGGGC
>QHOF01000076.1:11949-12490 GCA_003219335.1 Verrucomicrobiota bacterium
TGGACGTTTCGACATCGACGACGTCATTCACGGCGTCTCGGATAAACTGGTCCGGCGGCATCCGCATGTGTTTGGAACCAGCGACGCGCACGATTCCGGCGCCGTGCTCAAACAATGGGAAGCGATCAAGCGCGCAGAGAAAAAGGCCGACTCGCATTATCTGGCCAGCTTGCCCAAAGCGTTGCCCGCGCTGATGCGCGCGCAAAAAGCGCAATCCAAAGCGGCACGGGTGAATTTCGACTGGGCCGAGGTGCGCGACGTGATCGCGAAAATCGAAGAAGAACTTCGCGAAATGCAGGAAGCGATCCGGTCGGAAGACAAAAAAATGATCGAGGAGGAGACTGGCGATCTACTTTTCGCCGTAGTCAATCTGGCGCGGAAATGCAAGATCGACGCGGAAAGCGCGCTACAAAAAGCCACCGACAAATTTGTCGCGCGCTTCAATCAACTTGAGGACGAACTCAAAGCGCGCAGCAAGAAACTCGGCGATGCCGATCTTGCCGAGATGGACGCGATTTGGAACCAGATTAAGAAGAACGCT
>QHOF01000353.1 GCA_003219335.1 Verrucomicrobiota bacterium
GTGATTTTTGAACAGGTTGCATTGCCGGACGTCGCCGATCGAGACGTTTTAATTCTGGACGACATCCTGGACAGCGGTTACACGCTTGCGGCCGTTCGCGAGAAGTTGGAAGCAGCCAGGCCGCGCAGTCTTCGCGTATGCGTTCTGATAAGCAAAAAGAAGGAACGCGCCTGCCATTCGGTCCCGGATGATGTCGGGTTCGAAATCGAGGATGAATTTGTGGTCGGTTACGGACTCGATTTCATGGAACGTTATCGCAACCTTCCCTATATCGGCGTGCTGAGAAAGGAATTGCTGCGGCAACAGAACAAATGAAATGACCGCGAGCAGAAATAATGTCGCCTCTCCCTTCGCAAGGGAGACGGTCGGGTGAGGGTTGAAGAGTTATAAGCACAATTTGGCGAATCCCCTCACCTCAATCCTCTCCCCTTCGGAAGCGGAGAGGCGGACAAACACCAACACGATGAGAATTCGGGTGCAATTTCATGCGCAGTTGCGCGATCTTGTTGGAATGCGCGAACTGGATGTCGATATTGCCGAAGGCGCGACGGTGCATGATTTACTCGAGAAAATTTATGCGCAGCAACCTGCGCTCCGCCCACATAACAAAAGCATTTTAATTGGCGTGGGCGTGGAATTTGTTGATCGCAATTATAAACTGAAGCCTGGCGAGGAGATCGCCATCATGCCGCCGGTGCAAGGCGGGTAGTGGCGCTCCAGGCATAGAATTGGAGCAAGAGATTCCTCGACTTCGCTCGGAATGACAACAAGTGCGGCCAGTGCAAGGCGGATGAGCAAGGAACGCCGGTCTCTAGTCCGCCGTCTGGAAAGGGCGGATTGGAAACCGCCCGTCCTTGTGACTACTCTCGGAAATTTTTAAAATTTGTGGCGACGCCGAAGTCGCGGCTGCGCAGGAATTGAATGACGGCTTGAAGCTCATCTTTCTTTTTTCCGGTGACGCGGATCTGCCGATCTTGTAACTGGCTTTGCACCTTGAAGCCCTGTGACTTTATCGCCTGGATGATTTCTTTCGCTTTGTCTCCTTCCAAGCCCTGTTTGATTTTCAATTCCTGCCGGGCATGGCCGACCGATGAAATGGCGGGCTCGTCCTGTTCGATGTTGCGCAGATCGACGCCGCGACGGGAGAATCTGCCGACGACGATCTCGCGCAGTGCCTTCAAATGCGCGGCGTCGTCGGCGACCAAGGTGATCTTGTCCTTCTCAGGGATGATTTCGGTCTTTGCGTTCTTCAAATCAAAACGCGTGGCGATCTCTTTGCGCGCCTGATTAATCGCGTTGTCTAGCTCCTGCGTGTCCACTTCTGAGACGATGTCGAATGAAGGCATGGCTTAAATTTCAGATTTCAAATTTGAAATTTCAAATTCGTCAACGGGAAAACCAGGCAGGGGAAAATCGTCTGCTTACGGATGGGCTTCGACAATTTTTATGTTGCCCTCCCTCGCGCGCATTGTGATTGCGGCTTCGCCTCCGCCGTGGATTAATCTGTCGATCTTTGTGGTTTCTTCGGTCCCGCGTCCGGCTGGCTCTTTGAAATCATTTTCGATTTTTCCGCGCTTCGTTTCCGCAACCAGGTGACAAACAATATCAGATGGAAAAAAGGCCCAGGCATTTCCGCGGTCGATATTTGCTCGGATTGAAAATTTTCCCGGCTCCCACCAATCATACGCGATGCTGAGCGTCCCGCGATCCAGGGTGAGCGCCACGTTGCTAAAGCAGTTGTGAGCAAACATTGGCCCGCTCCCCAGGCGCGCGCGCACTCTCTGGCCGTGGATTCCATCCAGGAGCACTTCGCCTGCGTTCAACTCAAGGCCCCCGATGTTGGCTGTTGCAGGGACAACGACAGTGTAATCGACCGTGCCGGAGCGATCGAACAGCGCCCATTTCGGTTTGGGAGGGAACTTGGTGTTGATTGAAATGGAGCCTGGCTGAACAGAGACATTTATCGCGATCTGTTTCAGTCGCTCGCGACTGTATGCTCGCTTGACGGCGCGCACCTGCATCTCGTTTGTGTTGGAACCGTAAACGAGGACCGCGCCGTCACCATTGATGACCGTGATGTTCGCTGTTGGTTCAATCGTGTAAGTTTGCTCGAACGTTTCCTCCAGGGCGCGGTCCGCCGCAGACCCGCAACCCGCAAGCACTGGCAACAATGCAGCTAACAGGAGCCGAACACCGTGATTAATAGCTGCCGATCGCACGTATAAATTCAATCACCGCATGCGCGTCACTGATCAAGGGAAGAGATGCCGTGAGCGTAAGGACCGCCCAGAGCACAGCTTCAGCCCAAAAATCGTGTCGCGCTTCATTTTTGAGATAATCGCCGGTGATATTCCAAAACGATCGCGCGCGAGCGCTCGCATAACGCGCGCTCGACTCCTCGAATGCGACAGAATGGTAATTGTAATCTGTGACCGGCGATCGCCGGCTTTTGCGCTTGCCACCGTCGAATGACTCGCCGCGAGCAGAACTGATGATTGGGAATGTTGGTTTCATAATTGTTGTTTCCTATGAGATGCGCTGCGCATCCGAGTTGGATTCAAAAATTATCGTAGCGGATGCGTCTCGCTTGTGCCTGGCAACCGCAAGCTCGCCACGGGACGAGTCCGTCCGATTGGGGGACCGGAGGCTCCCGCTACCTTAAGCTCACGATCACAAGGAGGGTTTGCCCGCGCGCATCCCTTCCCATAATATCGTCCGGGAAATTGTGCGGAAACTGTCTCGATCCTGGTGGCAGGGGCTGTTCGTTATCGCAGCGGTTGCAGCCGCAAGCGTTCTCACATTGATTTCGCTCCGCGATTTCCAGCGCGAAGCTGTACCGCCGGAAAATCGTCCCATCCAATCGCACATCGCCGGTTATGTGAGCTCAAACGCCTGCCGCGCGTGTCATCCCGGGAATTACGCGAGCTGGCACGCGTCGTTTCATCGCACCATGACGCAGGTGGCAACGCCGGGAAGTTTGCCGCCGGATATGGACAAACTCGAGCTTGCGTTCAACGGGCGCGAATACAAAGCAGAGCGCCGCGGCAACAAGTTTTTTGTCCGCACCCGGCCACAAGGCGGCGACTATGGTGAACCGCAGCAAGTCGTCCTCGCAACCGGTTCGCACAATTTGCAAATCCTCTGGCTGGAGACAGGCGATGGCCGCACCCTGCAACAATTTCCATTCGGCTACATCGTCGCTGAGAAAATGTGGGCGCCGACAGTCGAGACATTCCTGATTCCGCCGAGGATTAAGGAATATTATT
>QHOF01000342.1 GCA_003219335.1 Verrucomicrobiota bacterium
CTCGGACTGTAATTGTTGCAGGTCGGTCTCGGTTTTGCGTCGTTCCGCATCGACCCGCAACACCTCATCCAGCTTCGTCTCATCGCCGCCGCCGCGCGTGACCAGGCGCTCTCGGATAAAATCCGGTTTTTCGCGAATCAAACGAATGTCGAGCATGGCGCAGATTATCAGCGAAGTTAAAAGCGTTACAAATGTTACAAGGTTACAATGTTCGAGACCGCCACCGACCTTTGTAAGTTTGCAACTCTTTTAACGTTTTAACGATAGCGCACGCTGCGCGTGACATTTGCGCGCGCGCTTCTCATAATCTGCGCGTGAACACTCTGGCAGAGCGCTACGCGCAAATGCGCGACACGACGCGCGTTCATGAGCGCGCGCTGTTCGTCTCGCCGCGGATTCCGTCCGAGCTGGAACTGCAAGCGCGCTGGTTTGCCGGCGATTTCGGTAAACATTTTGTCAGCACGACTGGAGACAAGATCGACATCGTTCAGTTCGGCGTTTGGAACCGCGAAGCCGGCCCTGACTTCCGCGACGCGGCAATTCGGATAAACGGCAGCGAGCCAATTCGCGGCTGCATCGAGATTGACCTGCTCGCTCGCAGCTGGGAAACGCACGGTCACGCGACCAATCCAGCTTTCGAAGCGACCGTGCTACACGTGTTCGTCGAGAGAACCGACCGCGAATTTTTCACGCGCACAGAATCGAACCGGAACGTGCCGCAGGTTTGCATCGATCCCTCGGCTCTGCCGGAGGTGTTCAATGCAAACGTTCCGCTGGCGCGACCCGGGCGCTGCCAGGCGCCGCTCAGAGACTTGCCGGAAGAACGCGTATGCAGCGTGCTGGACGCTTCGGCGCAATTTCGTTTGCGGCAAAAAGCGAACCGGATTCGCACCAAGATCGACGTCCACGGACGCGACGAGACACTTTTCCAGGAGATCGGCAGCGCGCTTGGTTACAAGGAAAACAAACTGCCGTTCACGCTGCTCGCGCAGCGATTGCCGCTGCGGTTGCTGCGCGAAAACGTTGAGAACTGCGAGGCGTTACTCTTCGGCGTAGCCGGTTTCCTGGAGACGCCCGATCTCGACGTGTATAAAAAATCGGCGCGCGGATATGTGCGCCAACTTTGGGACGGTTGGTGGCCGCATCGCGATGATCTGCGGCGATTGATTTTGCCCGTCAAATCCTGGCGCGCCAGCGGCACGCGTCCATTAAATCACCCGCAGCGTCGGCTTGCCGCGCTGGCAATCCTGGTGCGCGAATGGTCCGTTTTTCGACGCTCGATGGACAGCGCTGGGCAATTTCGATTGCCCTCACCCCAACCCTCTCCGACAGGGAGAGTCGCTCCTTTCTCCCGCCGGGAGAAGGCTAGGATGAGGGCGCCGCATAATTTTCTCACTGAACTCGAGCATCCGTTTTGGAATTTTCATTACACACTCACTTCGCAGGCTTCACCGAAGAAGATGGCGCTTATTGGTGATTCGCGCGTCGCCGATATTCTGGCAAATGTGCTGTTTCCGTTTTGGGTGGCGCACGATGCCGAGGCCTCGACTGCGCCGGGCACGCGGCTTTGGACAGAATACGCAAAGCTGCCAGCTCAATTATCCAACCGGCGACTGGAAACGGCTGCCACGCGTCTTTTTGGAAATGATCCGCGCCGGAAACAATTTCTGCGGACCGTCGCGCATCAGCAGGGTTTGCTGCAAATCTACGAAGATTTTTGTATGCAGGATAATTCCGATTGCGCCCAATGCCCGTTCCCGGAACAGATGGCGAAGTGGGTGTGAGTCGGATTGGGGAGCGCACGCGCCCTCGCGTGCTGGTTTTGGCGTCCTCGCCAAAACATGCTTCTCGGGAAAAGTTCGCGATCGCGGGGGCGCAATCGCCAGCACGCGAGGCGCGTGCGCTCCCCCAGAATTCGCAATTGCGCTCGCCGCAGCGAGCCGCACAGCCCTTCAACTAAAAGTTTGTGCAAACCCAGCACAAGCGGCATAATCCCGGCGTTATGCGAAAAAATCCCCCCCGTGCCTTCACTCTCATCGAGTTGCTCGTCGTCATCGCGATCATTGGAATCTTGATCGGTCTGCTCTTTCCAGCTTTCAACGCCGTTCAAAACCAAGCCAGACAAACGCAAGCGAAGAACGATCTCACCCAAATCGTCAACGCAGTGAACGCGTTCTATACGGAGTACGGTAAATATCCGCCGGCAACTGACGACGTCGTGATCCCAGACAACTCCACTTTATTCAACGAACTGCGCGCAACGCCCGCAGCGACTCAGAATCCACGCCAGATCGTTTTCATTAATTCACCGAACGTAAAAAATACAGCGGCTCCGCGTTCAGGAATCGGGGCGGATGGAAAATATTACGATCCTTGGGGAACACAGTATCAGGTCGCTATCGATACTAACTACGATAACCGGATGACAAATCCGTACGGGAACAACCAGGGCGCCGGCCCAAGCCCGCTAGCTATTGGGGTGATCGCATGGTCTTTGGGCCAAGATCAAACGCTCGGGAATGGCGGTGCATTCACAAACTCCGACGATGTGATTTCGTGGCAGTGATTTTTGCGGGTTGGGCGCTGTAGTGTCCGCTGTCCTCAGCGAAGAACGGGCCTGCAATTTCAGACCAGATGCACCAAGGGACAGCGCACACTACAGCCGTTCGGCGTGGGCGGCGATTTTGCCGCGACTGTTGTTTC
>QHOF01000343.1 GCA_003219335.1 Verrucomicrobiota bacterium
GAACGGCAGCTTCCCAAGCTGCACACGGGGGTTCGATTCCCCTCACCCGCTCCCGCCTTCGCTTCGAGCGTAGGGAAAAACGAAGCGGGAGCGTCGGCCGTAGCCTTGTGAAGGCGGACGGGAACGTTGGCAAGCTACGGCGGGCACGCCAGCCTTTCGATGTATTACGCTGCTGGAATGCTTTTGAAGCGCCGGGAGATCACGTATTACCGCCCTGCAGCCTGGGCGGCTTGAGGACAGGCTCAATCACTATTTAGCTTTTCTCGTGAACTTCGTTCCGTCGTTTCCGTAGAAGAATAGTAAAAGAACAAGACCTAAAACTATATGTGAACACCAGTATGGAATTTCGGCGCATGAAGTTATTGTCAGCAATCTCTGTCATGACGCTCGCCATGAGCGCCACGAATGCAGCATTGCTCGACGTTACGCCCGGCGGTTTTAGTGAACTCTATCCACCACAAGTGTTTTATTGGCTGCTAGGAACCCATCCACAGGTTGCTGGC
>QHOF01000077.1 GCA_003219335.1 Verrucomicrobiota bacterium
CTCGCTCTGCAAAAGAAATTGCCGGACACGGACATCATCGGTGTCGATTTCCTGCACGAAATGCTGGACCTTGCGCAGCGAAAAGGCGTGCACCAGGTGGTGTTTGCCGACGCAATGAATCTGCCATTTGACGATGCTTCGTTTGACTGCATCACCATCGCGTTTGGGTTGCGCAATCTGGAGGACTGGGCAGCTGCGCTTGCTGAAATGTCGCGCGTGCTTAGGACGGATGGGCACCTGCTCGTGCTAGAGTTCTCATTGCCCACAACCCTAATCTTGCGGACAACGTATCGCTTCTACTTGCATCGCTGCCTGCCGTTGTTTGGCTCTTTCCTGACAGGGAAGAAAAACGCCTACGATTACCTCGGCGACTCCATCGAGGAATTTCCGAGCGGCAATGCAATGTGCGAGTTAATGCTGGCGAACGGTTTCACACGCCCGAGGTTCGAACCCTTGACCGGAGGGATCGTCACAATTTACACGGCTCAAAAATCCGCGTCATTCCGAGCGAAGTCGAGGAATCCCGTGGCGTTGCCTTAGGGTCCCAACACGACATCCTTCGACTTCGCGGAGTTTACCCTGGGCGAGCGAAGCGAGTCAAACGGGCTCCGCATAAGATGACCTGAGCTACGAGATCTACGGCGTCGCACTCGCAACCGGCGTCGTCGTTGGCGAAGGCGACGCCGTAGCTTGCGCCTCGAGCGGCAGCTTTAACTTGCAGAAATCCGCATTACTGAGCGCGAAAGTGCCGTCGCGTCCATCCACGCGGGCGCACCACGTGCCGTCATTGTTTTGAGCGCCAACGGTCAACTTATGTGATGCTTTGTTATCGGGCGAAGTCGTGAACGCGAGAACAAGACGCGCCTTTTCAAAGCCGTGTTGCGGCGTCGTTACCCCGAGCCAGCGCACTGCATGCAAGCTCGGCAATGTGTTGAGCAGCGATTGCACGTTGGCTTGATTGATGTCGCCGGATCCGTTCCGCCAGTGCCACTGGTTATTTTGATCGTGCTCGAGTGACAGCTCCTTTTCAGCCGTGACGCTCAAGCGATGGATTTGTTCCGGTTTAAACTTGAAGATTGACAACTCCTGCCATTGCAGGGGATCTGGTGAAATCTGATCCAGCAAGCCGCGACGGACTGCCACCACAAATGGCTCATCGGTCAGTCGCGCGTAAACATTGTCGCCTTCTTCTTTTCCGAAGGCGATCGCGGCAAACGGCTGCTCACCCGCTTTTGTTTCAGCAGTGTTCTCCGAGGCAAATGAGCTGAAGGTCAGTTGCACCTGCGGCTTGTCGAGGCCGTATTTCGGTAGATTGGAAGCGACGTCTTCCACAAACCTTGTCACTCGCTCGTTTTGCAGCGAGTCGATCAGGCGCCGAACTGCACCTGAATCAGCGGGCGCATTCTTTCTGCTGGCGATTGTCCAAGTTTCATCTTTGCGTGCAAGAACGGTTTTGGCTTTGCCTGGAGCGTCGATCGTGATTCGATCCAGAATGTTTGTGTCGATCCGCACCAAATGGTTGTCGCGCAAATCGGCCAGTTTCGTGTTCAGGATCTCTTCGATTTTTTTCGGCAGCGTGTAAACGGACCCGCGAGGCGCAAACCGCACATAAACCTGATCTTTTTCCTTCTCCGGCACACTGCCGATTTGCAGCGTCTGGCCTTTGTCCTCTCGTCCGAAGACCTTAATCGATTCGCCGATCTCAACCTTCTGATCTTTTTTCTGCTCCTGATCAAATAACGTGACGGACCCGCGCGGTTCCGCTAATCCATAAGGACGCAGGTCGCCTCGATCGTCGGCCACAAATTGTTGAATGCGGGCCGTCGTGATTTGCGAAATCAAGTCGCCCACCTTCTGGTCGTCGGCTCGCGCGCGGAGCGGCTTGAGGATGTTCCAGTGCGGATCTTTCTTCTCCAGCTCCATTTCGCCGGCAGGCATCTTTAACACCACCCGCCGCACCTGCGCACTGGTCAGCTCGGTCAGTTTTCTGTCGCGAAATTCCTCCGGCTTTTTGTCGATGTCTTTCTTGACCGTTTGCCTGGCGAGAAATGTTTCCTTTGAATTCTGGAAGCGCACATACATCCGGCCTTCCAGCGCCGCGTCTTTGCCGAACAAAATTTCCGGCAGTCTGTTTTGGCCCAGCAATTTGAGCTTTAGCTTCGGACTGTTCAGGCCGTACTCGGTCAGTTTGCTCTTATCGGCCTCAATTTCTTTAGCCGGGATGGTTCCCTCCTTCTGCCAAATCTCCAAATCCGACAACAAATTCTCGACCAGACCGCTATCTGCTTGATCTTTAATTGGCGTTTCAAGTCGCCACTTGTTTTCGCGACGCCTGACCTCGATCTGCTGATCTCCATTTTTGATGATGATGCCGTCGATCTTGTCTCGATCGAAATTGACTACATCGTGGGCCTGTCGCGTGGCTTCCTCCGTGCTCGGCCGTTTCATTTCAAAGAACCTGAAGTAGGCGACACCCGCGAGGGCGATAATTGCTAGGATGAGGGTGTTCCTCCAGTTCATATCAAACGCGCCGTTGCCACCACACCATGGTTCCGATGGCAGCGGGAACCAGCGGCATCAACACCAGAACAATCCAGCGCAGCCGGCGCAACGCCTCTTCGCTGAGACTGAAGGTGAGAGGCTTCGGGATTTTTGGCGCGATCCCGATAAGTTGTTCCCGGCTTAACAGCCAGTTCACACTGCCGGAAATGAAATCGAGCCCCTGCTGATCCTGCGTGATCGCATTGTCCTGAACGAAGCTTGCGTTGCTAACGACTACCAGGCGCGCCGAATTCACCTGGACCCGCTGATCTGCGCTGCCTCCTTTTTCGACTGCTGCGCCGATCATCAGCGGCACGTTGCTGCTTTGCTTCGCGTCGGCCTGTAGTTTTGCCTGATCGTCCGTGTTGTAATCACTTTCGGCGAAATAACCTTTTTCTGCCTCGATGAGCGGCTCGAGCCGGATATTGGCAGTGCGGACCCGGTCAGGCTCAAGTGTAAGCGAAGATGTGCCGCCGAAAAAGAGCGCCCGCACGTCGGCCAGCCGTTTTGTGACTGGACTGTCGGCCAGGAAACGCGCTTGCACATCTCGCGTCAGTGCCAATTCCTGGATCCCTGTGCGCAAGAAAACCATTAGTCTATCGTCATTCGTTTTGACGCCAAGTTCGTTCACAAAACCGCGGAGCTTCGGCGTTTTCGCCGCCGGATCCAGGAGAAGCAGGATTCGCCCCTGTTTATCCCAGAAATCGCGCAACAGTTTCATTTCGCGATCGGAAAAATCGTACTGCGGCCCGATGATCGCGATAGCGTTCAGCTCGGCAGGAATCGCATCCAGATCGAGAAGGTTCAGTTCCTGAAACTTGATGTTTTCGTTTTCGATAAACGTTTTCAGCACGGAGATGGGGCCGTTATCTGAAAGCGGCGGCTCCTTGTGCCCGGTGACGTAGCCGAGGGTCTTCTTTTTGCCTTCCACAAGGTCGATCATCGCGCTCGTGATGGCTTGCTCGCCTTTGAATGTGGTCACGCGCGGGCCTTCGCCAAACGCCATGCCGCTCTGGTCAATATCGGCCATCTCGGAGGCCTTGACTGTTTTGTTGCGACCAGCGTAATCGAGTATCAAGAGACTCTCGTCCGTGACGACTTTGTATTTGTCGAACAACTCTTTGGCTCGGGAAAGATTTCGCTCCGGATCGATGTGCTCGACGTCGATTTTTCCCTTGCCGGCATATTGATATTCCGTCAGCAAATTCTGGACGTCCGCAGTAATCGGCGTGTTGAGCGAAAAGAAAACCGTGATGCGCATCTTGCCCTTGAGCGTGTCGAGGAAACGCTTCGTCTTGTCTGAGAGCGCATATTTTTGGTCGCGGGAAAAATCCCAACGTGCGTAGTGTTTGAAGGCGAAGGAATTCACCATGGCAGCCAGAAACAAAATCAGCACGATCTGGACGAGAACGTTCAGGCCGATCCGAACTCGGCCTATTTTCATTCCTGAGCGTGTCCGCGGCTTCTTTGTCTGGTCAGCCATTTGTTAGAGCCTCCATTTGCGGGATTGGAATGCCTGATAGGTGAGTGTCAGCACCACAATGGTCATGCTCACATAGAGAACGATCGGTCGCGTATCGATTACGCCCCGGGAGAATGTTCCCATGTGTTCGATCGCGGAGAAATAGCCGAGCAAGCCGCGAGTCGTAGAAGTAACGTCCAAAAGAATGAACTGAACCAGGCCGAGAAAAAACAGCAGCGTAATTGCGCAGAAGGAAATGACGGCCGCGATGATCTGGTTCCTGGTCAGAACGGATGTGAGACAACCAATCGAGAGATAAAACATCCCCAACAACAAAAGCATCAGATACGAACCAAAGTACGCTCCCGCAGAATGCGCGGCGGACTGGTTTGTTATTCTCAGAAAAATCCAGAAGTAAAGCAATGTCGGGATCCAAAGGATGAGGTAGAAGACCAGCGCGCCCAAAAACTTCGAGAGCACCACCTGCCAGTCGCGCACGGGTGCCGTAGTCAGCGGTTCAATAGTACCGAGTTTAAACTCCTCGGCGAACAGACGCATGGTGATCAGGGGAAAGATCAGAACAAAAGCGAACCAGAAGAAGACCGAATTAAAAAATGCTTCCTCCACCGTGTATTGCACCTGGCGCTGATTCATGAAGGAGACTTGGAAATAAAAATCGATCCCGCTGACGATCAGAAAAAAGATCAGCACGATGTACGCGATCGGGGAGTAAAAATAGCTGCGCACCTCGCGCGAGAGCAGAGTGTAAAACTTTCTCATAAGCGAAAAATATTGGTCATCTCGAGCCGCGCAGACGGCGGAGGAGCTCCCTTATCGTGACTAATCACACAAGCCGTCCAAGCGTGACGCATCCAGCCTGTGAGAGGTCCTTCGCTCCGCTCAGGATGACGAGTGGATCGAGTAAGAGTAAGAGCAGGAGCGGGAGCGCTCCTCTGCGTTGCGCGTTGGGCGTTGGGCGTTGGGCGTTGAGCGTTGGCGTCCTGCATATGATCAGACAACATCCGGATGTGTCAGCTCAACGAACACATCCTCGAGTGTGCCGCGGCGCTGGGTGAGTTCGCGCACAGTCCAGTGGCGATCACTGGCCAGTCGAAACACTTCTTCCCGCACATCCACACCCGATTCCACCCACAGCGAGAATCTCTTCCACTCATCCTCCCCATCGGTCACGACGTCTCGCACACCGGGAATTTTCTTCAGTTCCCCTGCGCCGTTGTCGTTCCCGACTTTCGCTTCCAGAACCACGCCACCCGCTTGCCTGATTTTCCCAAGCAAATTATCCGGCGTATCACATGCCTCGATTCGCCCCTTATGAATGATGATCACGCGGCTGCACGTCATCTCCACCTCCGGCAAAATGTGCGTCGAAAGCAAAATTGTATGCTGCCTGTCCAAATTCTTGATTAGTTCGCGCACCTGCCTGATTTGATTTGGATCGAGACCGATCGTCGGCTCATCGAGAATGAGAAGGTCCGGCTCCGCGAGTAGCGCGTCCGCGAGACCGACGCGCTGACGGTAGCCTTTGGACAAAGTGCCGATCAGCTTTCTTTCCACCTCTTTCAAACCACACAGTTCCTTGACGTCGCCGACCCGTTCGGAAATGCGCCGATGTGGCACGCCCTTCAGCGCCGCGCGATAATTGAGGTACTCCGTCACGCGCATGTCTGTGTACAGCGGCACGTTCTCCGGCATGTATCCGAGGTGCGCCCGCGCTTGAAGCGATTGCTCGAAAACATCGAATCCCGCGACTGTGGCGCGCCCCGAAGTGGGCGGCATGAAGCCGGCCAAAATGCGCATGGTGGTGGTTTTGCCGGCGCCGTTTGGCCCCAGAAATCCCATGATCTCGCCCTGGCTAACTTCGAAATTCAGATCCTGAATTGCAGTCTGGCCCGCGTAGCGTTTCGTCAGATTTTGAACCTTAATCATGTGCGCACATTTCGATGAGACAATCGAACCGCGATTGCGTTGCCAAATTTTTTTATCGCGCCGTCAGGCTCACGGTGGCGACCTGGCGGTTTTGCCCGCCGGCGCGGATCACGCCGACGGTGAATTCGGCGTTTGCGCCGCTCTCCGCTGATTGCAATAACTCCTCGACCTGCCTGATGGAAGCTACCTCGGTTCTGTTTACTCGGTAGATTACCATTCCTCGCTCAATGCCGGCGTCATCTGCCGGGCTGTCCGGTTCGACTGCGGTAATCAAAACGCCCCGGCCACGGAGGTAACCGAGCACATCACTGAGTTCCTGGCTCAAGTCTTGCAGCTGGATTCCAAAGAATTTTTCAACACGCGAAATCGACGAATCAGCAGCCACGGCCTGATTTTTTAGCTTGCCCTCCTTTAGCGCGATTTTCTTGAATCGATTCACACTGTTACGCACGACCTCTGCCGGAATGGCAAACCCGAGTCCCTGGGTGGGGACGCCTTGTGGCGTAAACGCCATCTTTGCTGAGGCGATGCCGACCAGTCGTCCAGAGAGATCGATCACCGGCCCGCCGCTGTTACCTGGATTGATTGCCGCATCAGTCTGCACCAGGTCTTTGTATTCCACGTCGTCCACGGTGATGGTGCGTTTGACCGCGCTAAGGACTCCGCGGCTGATGGAGCTGCCGTAACCGACCGCATTGCCCACTACAATCACAGTTTCGCCGAGCAAGTTCGGAGAAATGTTATCGAGATTAATGAAGGGGAAATCGGTTTGCGCGTCGATTTTAATGAATGCCAGATCGGTCTTGTCATCGCCGGTGATATAATGTGCGTTATACGTTTTGCCGTCATTGGTCGTCACGTGAATCTTCAAGTCCGCCGCACGCTCGACCACGTGCTGGTTGGTCACGATGTAGCCAGCCGGATCGATAATGAAACCGGAGCCGAGACTTTGCAGGGTCTGGCGGATTTCGCGTGGCCGGAACCGATTGTAGCCGAAGAATTGTGCGTAGAACTCATCGAACGGATCGCGCACGGTGCGCCTGACCACGCGCTCGGTGTTTATGTTCACCACTGCCGGCAACACTTTTGCGACAGCCAAAACGGCCGGCTCCGAAGCCGGGTCGGCTTGCGCCAAACAAGATTTTGTTACCGCGAGGATTGCGGCCGCGCAGATCACGTATCCGGGGAGCGCACGCGTCCCGCGTGTTGGTTTCGGCGTCGCTTCGAAACGATCTTTCCTTCGGCTTCCGCACGCAGTGGCCAGAAATGAGCTCAAGAGAAAGTCCGCGATCGCGAGGACGCGCTCGCCGGCACGCGAGACGCGTGCGCTACCCGGATTTGTCGCTATCGCTTGCATACGCTCTTGAGTGTGTGGTGCGGACAATCTTGTCTGCGTCGCCAAATATTCGCAGACACGATTGTCTGCGTCACTTCGACACTGTCAACTTGCTGCGCCGCATAATCGTTCCAGATTAAATTTGCCATGAATACTTCCATTGCCGCTCGGGCAAATCTCGAGCTGATCGAAGAAAATTACCGGCACTGGCAGGAAAATCCTGAGGCGGTTGACTCGGGGTGGTCGGCCTTCTTCGAAGGATTCGAACTCGGCAACCTGCCGCAGCGCGACGGAGCTGAGGCCGCCGAAGCCCGCGAAGCAGCATTGCAGACGCGCGTCGATGGCCTCATCTACGCGTATTGCTCGCTCGGTCACACCGTTGCACGCGTCGATCCGCTGGCAGACACCCGACCGCGCAATCCACTGCTGAGTCTCAGCGAGTTTGGTTTCAGCAAGGCGGATCTCGATCTTCGCGTTTCCTCGAAATTCTTTCTCGACAATCAGCCGGTGACTTTGCGCGAGATGGTTACCGGTTTGGAGAGAATTTACGCCGACTCCATCGGTTCGGAATTCATGCATATCCAGGATCCGCGCATCCGCGAGTGGGTGCGCCGGCGCCTGGAGACGCGGCCGCACAAGCATTCGACGCCGCGTGCGGTCCAGGTGGCGCTGCTGCGGACGCTGCTCGAAGCCGAATCGTTCGAGGTTTTCCTGCATACCCGCTATGTCGGGCAAAAGCGGTTTTCGCTTCAAGGCGCGGAATCGCTGATAGTGATTCTCGACACAATCGTGCACAAATGCCCGGACGGCGGCGTCGAAGAGATTTGCATGGGCATGGCGCATCGCGGCCGGCTCAATGTGCTGGCCAATTTTTTGCGCAAATCGCTCAAAGTCATCTTCACTGAGTTTAGCGAGAATTATGTTCCGGAGTTGGTCGCCGGCGATGGCGACGTGAAATATCATCTCGGTTATCACGCGGTGCGCAGACTTGCTTCCGGCGCTGAGATCGAGATCCGGCTTTCATCGAACCCGAGCCATCTGGAAGCAGTCGATCCCGTGGTCGAAGGGAAAGCGCGCGCCCGTCAACGAATTCGCGGTGACACCGAGCACCGGAAAAAAGTGTTGCCGCTGCTCGTGCACGGCGACGCGGCTTTCATCGCGCAGGGTATCGTGGCTGAGACTCTCAACTTATCGCAATTGCCCGGTTACAGCACCGGCGGCACCGTTCACGTTGTGGTCAACAATCAGATCGGTTTTACCACGCTTCCGAGAGATGCCCGCTCATCGATGTATAGCACCGACATCGCCAAGATGATCGAGGCGCCGATTTTCCATGTGAACGGCGACGATCCGTTGGCCGTGAAATTTGTGAGCGATCTGGCATTCGATTTTCGTCAGCAATTTGGGCGCGACGTGGTGATCGACATGTATTGCTACCGGCGCTACGGGCATAACGAGGGTGACGAACCGTCATTCACCCAGCCCGATCTCTACGCAAAAATCGAGAAACGCCCGTCGGTCACGCAGCTTTATAAACGCGAGTTGCTCGAAGCCGGAACACTGAGCGAAGACGATGCTGCCTCGCTGGAGACCGAGTTCAGTCTGCGGTTGGAAATGACGCGGGACGAAGTCAAAGCCATCGAAAAACGGAAGGCCAGCGAGAAAGCCAAGTTCAAAGAATCAACGGCGATTTTTCAACCCGAGTACACCAGCGAGTCTGAGCCAACTGCGATCAGCGAGAAAACGCTAAAGACCATCGTCGATGGTCTCACTCGAATCCCGGAGGGGTTCGAGATCCAACCGAAGATCAAGCGCATCGTCCTCGAACATCAGCGCAAGATATTCGAAGACGGCGGTCCCTACGAATGGCACTACGCCGAAGCGCTCGCCTTCGGCTCGCTGTTGTTGGATGGAATTCCAATCCGATTGTCGGGTCAGGACAGTTCGCGCGGCACATTCAGCACGCGGCACTCGGTCCTTTACGACGCGAAAACGGGCAAGCCGTATTTGCCACTGATGCATCTCGCCGAAAACCAGGCGCGCATTTGCATTTACAACAGTCCCCTCTCGGAAGCTGCTGTGCTCGGATTCGATTACGGTTACTCGCTGGATTATCCAAGAATGCTCTGCCTGTGGGAGGCGCAATTTGGTGATTTCGCCAACGGCGCGCAGACCATCATCGATCAATTCATCGTTTCAGCAGAATCGAAATGGCAACGGCCCAGCGGAATCGTGCTGCTGCTCCCGCATGGCTACGAAGGCCAGGGCGCGGAACACTCCAGCGCCCGGATCGAGCGCTTCCTGCAAGCGTGCGCCGAGGATAACATCCAGGTCTGCAACCTAACGACCGCTGCTCAATATTTTCACGTGCTGCGGCGACAGATGAAGCGCGACTTCATCAAGCCCCTCATCATCGCAACACCGAAAAGTCTGTTGCGCGCGAAGTTTGCGTCTTCGCCTGCTGAAGAATTCATCCATGGCCGCTTCGAAGAAATCCTGATTGAAGGTGGATCGGCTTCTCCGAAGACGATCAACGCGTTCGGAGAACGCGTTCCACCTGCCGACAAAGTGAAACGAATCGTCTTTTGCTCAGGCAAAGTTTACTACGATCTGCTGAACTACCGCATCCAGCGCAAGATTGATGACGCGGCAATCATTCGCATCGAACAGCTTTATCCACTGGCCGAAAAGAAGTTGCGCGAAATGCTCAAGCCATTTCCAAAAAACGCCAAGTTCGTCTGGTGCCAGGAAGAGCCGGAAAACATGGGCGCATGGACCTTCATCGAACCGCGATTGCGCACACTTTTCTGCACTGAAATCGCCTACTCCGGCCGCGAAGCCAGCGCCAGCCCCGCCGTCGGCGCTCTTGCGCGCCACAAACGCGAGCAAGCCCGATTGGTTGCCGACGCGTTTTCAGTTTGAGCTACGAACTGTTCGTGGGCATGGTTGCGGGCATTTTTCGCCAGCATTAGTGTGATGCGATGAAATTAGTCGATCTGCAGCGCGAAGCGGAACATCTGAGTCCCGAGGAGAGACGGAAACTGATAGGTTTTCTCGTGTCCATCGATATTCGGAAAGATCGGGCAGAGCTGGAGAGGCGCCTCAACGATCAGGCTCCCGAGGGTTGGATTGGGTTAAAGGAAGCAGAGCGACGCCTGAAGAACGATAGAGTATGAGGTCTATCTGCGGATTGAGGCATTCGAATTTCTGCGTCATCGGAAGCCCGATGAGCGCAATCGTCTCCTCAGGTTGCTACATGAGCTTGGTCAAGATCCATATCGCGGCGGAGACTTTAGCGAGCGCGATCTAAGTCGTCGCAACGCCGAGGTTCTGATTTTCCGGCAATACGCGATCTCTTATTGGGCCGATCACGCGGTCAAGGAGTTGAAGGTGATCGACATCCGAGATGCCGACAAGTAATTCCCGGGGGAAATTAGGCTCTAAAGCGTGCGTCAGCGGAGGGGGACGAGCGTCCAATCCGTTTTTCCATTCGTAATTTCAAGCCAGGCTACGCTCGGCGGCGAGCCGCGATTGGGCCGGGTTACGCAACCGGGGTTGAGAAACAAAACATTCCCGCGTCTTTCGTTTCGTGGCACGTGCGTATGGCCGTGCAACAGGACATCGACATCGTCGGGTGGTTGCGCGGGTGGAACATGTTGCAGACGAAATTTCAATCCGTCTCGCACCAGATCGACTACCAGTGGCCACTCGAAATTGCTGTCACAATTTCCGCGCACAAGTGTGACGCGCGGGCCGAGGGCGCGCAGCTCGTCAAGAATCGCTTCCGCGCACACATCGCCCAGATGCCAGATGTCATCTGCATTCTTGGCCATCTCTTTTACTTTTTCCGGCAAACGATTATGCGTGTCTGCCAAAACGAAGATGCGCAACGCTTCTTTCGGTTTGTCCGTTTTTGTCATGCTGCGTTTTAGCCTTTCAATTCGGTGTCGCTTAAAATTAAGATAGCCGCCGCCGATGGTTAGGATATCTGCGACGTGGTGTGCGGCCGTGACCAGCTTTATCGCATACAACGCGATTGGCGCAGCTGAACCAGCTGCAAAAATGACGCTCACGTTTGGAGATCGGGCGAATTTGCTTCAAGAAATCGCCCATCAATACACCGAGCAAACGGGCGTGGAGATCAAGGCTGTGTGTTGCCTCCCATGACCAACGAGTAGTATCAGCGGATCGCGGATGAGTTCGCACGAAAGGGCTCAGGATTCGATCTGTGCATCTTCGACAGCCAAAACATGTCGGAGTTCGCGTCGCAAGGGCACGTCGTGCGGCTGAATGATTTGCTCAAGCAAAGCCGAAAGATCAGCGCAGCGGACTTTGATCTCGCGGCCTTAAATCGCTACGCAGAGTATCCGCAAAGTTCGGGCAACATTTATGCCCTGCCGATCAATCAGGATTGCATGGTCTGGTGTATCGCCGCGATCTGTTCGACGATCCGAAAGAAAAGGCCGCGTTCAAAGGCAAATACGGCTACGACCTCGCGGCGCCGGCAACCTACGATCAGTTGCGAGACATTGCGGAATTCTTCACGCGTCCCGATCAGAAATTGTTCGGCATCGCTTTGTACGGCAGAGAGGATTACGATGCGCGCACGTTCGCCTTTCTCAACTTGTTCTGGTCGTTTGGCGCCGAATTGTGGGATCCAAAGACGAGCAAGGCTGAAGGTTACATCAACTCGCCGCATGCAAAGAAGGCGCTGTCCTTCTTCAAAGAACTCTTCGCCTACGCGCCTTCCGGTTCTCAGGGCGCTTATGTCCCCGAGGTGAACCAAGGCCATAAAAGCGGGCCAAGTCGCGATGGCAATCCAATGGTGTTATTTCTTCAACGAATTACTCGCCGACACCGCGCCGCCCCGCCCGGTTGGGCTTCGCTTCGCTGCCCGGTGAGAAGGACGCCGTTGGCAAAATGCACCGTTTCGTCATGGTTGGCGGCCAAGGGGTGTCGATCACCAATTACTCCAAACCAAAGAGGAAGCATGGAAGTTTCTCGAGTGGTTCATGAGCAAACCGCAACAATGGAAATGGGTGGAGGGCGGCGGAATAACCGGCGTCGCGGCTATCTTGAATGATCCGAAGTTTCTGGAAGCTGCTCCTCCGAATAAGACTTTTTCCCGTTTTCGATGAGCCTGACGAAGGACTACTGGCATTTGCCCACTTACCCACAACTGCTGAAGAGCTTTCAGCATTACGTGCACCAAAGTATCACGGGTCAGCTATCATCCGAGTTGGCACTCGATGAATGCGCGGCAGATCAGGAAAAGATTTTGCGATCATCAGCTGCTCAAAGATCAGAGGACATACAATGAAAGCGAAGCATCCTCTTTCGATCAACGGCATGCATCATGTTTCACTGCGCGTGCGCGACATGGATAAATCGCTGGCGTTCTACCGCGAAATTCTCGGCTTCCATCCGAAGACATCGTTTCTGCTCGATTGGACTTCGCTTCGCGATGCTGGGAACCGGCAACGATGTTTACATCGAGCTTGTTGAAATGAAGCAGCCGGTGCAACCGGTCGGCGAGAGCGAAGTGTTCTGGCATCTCGCGCTGCGCACTGATCACCTCGAGAAATCTCTGGAGGCTGCTGTTAATGCCGGCTGTGAAGTCGCTGTGCCAATCCGGCCACTGGATCTTTTGAATGATATGACACAAAGACCTTGGCCCGGTGCGCGTTGCTTTCTTTCGCAGCCCGGGCGGCGAATTAATCGAACTGCTGGAAGACAAAACCGGTTACACGTGAGCGTACCGTAGTGATCGCCGTGCGTAAGCTCACTCTGTTTGATTGCGTGTCGGCCCACGGCACTTGTCAATTACGACAATTTCATTATGATGAAGGCTGTTGGAAGCGGCGTCACGACGAGACCACTCCGAACCGTTTCACTAACAGCCGCCGCGCTGCTAAAGCGTGACGGCCGATTGCGAACTGCTATTGTTTAGCTCGTCGCCTTAGAGCAAACTCGGTCTGCCCGATTACGCGTGGGGATTGAGATCAAGGGCCAATCCGCACAACCCTGCCTGCACTCGGCGGCCGTGGGCTGTCCCATCGGCTAGGTACACCGCGCCATTCGGACCAACCGCCACGCCGCCCGTGAAGGAAAGCGCGCCGAGAGTGGCGCGCGCCGTCATTGAAGAGGAAATTACTTTCATAGGCAAGACCTCGATAAATTCTTCGCTTTAAGATTCGGGAAAATGGGCGAGAGCGGTCGCCTCGTTAGGCCGATTTTTTTTGGAATGCGCTATAGCCGCTGGAGCGTTTTTTGGGCGAGGATCTTCGATTTCTCCCGCTTGGTCGCTTCATCATCGGTTCCGCCGATGCCGACCGAGACGAAAGCGTCTCCTTTTAAAACATAAAGTATTCCGCCGAATCGATTGCTGACCCAGTAGGCGTCATCTCCGAGTTCAGCGATTTTTTTTGGCGCGGGGCCTTTGTCGTTTTCTGCAGTTTCCGTTTCGGCTTTTTCGCGGCGCTCCTTGTCGGTTGCGTAAGGACCGAACTTTTCTTTCCAGAAATCTCTTGGACTGCGCGCACCGTGTTCGTGCGGGTCTAGCTGTATGAGTGCCAGACTTACGGATTTACTGAATTCCGCTGCGGTATAAAGGCATTGTGAGATCCGGAAGGTTCCATCTAGATGCTCGCTGCTCTTCATCTCATTCACCGGCAATTTCTGAACCGATTCGACATCCTCTTTGGAGAGAAGGCTGCATGCGTCGCGCGCGTGCGTGCCGCCTTGGTGTTGTCCGCATCCGGCGAGAATGAATGGAACCGAAATCGCGAGACACACGAATGGGAGAGGACGCATCGGACGACTCTCGCCTAACGAACAGATGCGGACAAGATTTCTGGCGACAATTTTCCGCCGTGTGTTGATCTTATTTCATCCTCACTACGTTGCTTCGTTAATTGACGAATGTTAGCGTCGCCCGCTTACGATGACTCAGAATTACAAAGAAACACTGAATTTGCCGCGCACGGAATTTCCTATGAAGGCGAACCTTCCCGCGCGCGAGCCGGAGCTGCTCCGGGTGTGGGAAGAGACGCGCCTTTACCAACAAATTCAGAAATCGAGAGAGGATCGAAAGCTGTTTGTTTTGCATGATGGCCCGCCCTTCGCGAATGGCGATGTCCACATGGGCACTGCGCTCAACAAAATCCTCAAGGATTTCGTGGTAAAATCACAGACCATGCTGGGCAAACGTGCGCCGTTCGTCCCCGGCTGGGACTGCCATGGGCTGCCAATTGAATACAAAGTGGTCAAGGAATCGCGCGCTCTTTCGCCGCTGGAAGTGCGTCAAAAATCCGAAGCTTTTGCGCGCAAATTCATCGACATCCAGCGGGAACAGTTCAAGCGGCTCGGCGTGTTCGGGGATTGGGAACATCCGTATTTGACGATGGATCCCAAATATGAGGCAGTAATCCTTCGCGCATTTGCGGTTTTCGTTGAGCAAGGCTTGGTTTATCAGGCGCAGAAGCCGGTCTTTTGGAGCACCGGCGCGCAGACCGCGTTGGCTGAAGCGGAAGTGGAATATCAGGAGCGCGATGACACAGCCGTTTACGTGAAATTTCCGATCGTTGGTAGAGCGCGACCGCCGGGCGCGCCGGAGGGAACAAGCATCGCCATCTGGACAACGACGCCATGGACTTTGCCGGCGAACCTAGCGATCGCTGTCGATCCGAGAGAAAATTACGTCGTCCAGGAATTTTCACGCGATCGTATATCTGAAACTTTGTTGTTGGCAGAGAAACTCGTCTCGCAGTTTTCCGCGGTCACACAGTTCAAGCCAGTCGGCGAACCACTCGCGTCTTTTCCTGGCGCAAAGCTTGAGAATACCAAAACGCGCCATCCCTTTCTCGATCGCGAAGTGACAATCTTCACGGCCGATTTCGTGACCATGGACACGGGGACCGGCGCGGTGCACATCGCGCCCGGGCATGGGGCGGACGATTACGTGTTGGGGAGGCAACACAATCTTCCAATCCTGTCGCCGGTAGATGATCACGGTCGTTTCACCGACGAAGCCGGCCTGCCGAATCTCACCGGCAAATATGTCTTCGACGCCAATCGCAACATTGTGGAGTTGCTGCGCGACCGCGGGGTGCTGCTGGGTGAGCAGACCTTCCATCATTCTTATCCTTATTGTTGGCGCTCGAAAACACCGATCATCTTTCGCAATGTCGAGCAATTCTTCATTCGCATCGATGAGCTGCGCGGCAAAGCGCTCGACGCCATTCACCACGAAGTGAAATGGATTCCCGCGTGGGGCGAGAACCGCATCGCAGGAACGGTTGAATCGCGACCCGATTGGGTGATTTCACGGCAACGGAGCTGGGGCGTGCCGTTGCCAGTTTTCTATTCGAACGATGGCAAAGTTATTCTCGATCCAAAAATTATCCGCAAGCTCGCTGATCTGGTCGCCGAACGCGGTTCGAATATTTGGTTTGAGTTGGATGATGCCGCTCTGGCCAAAGAACTCGGATTGCCGCCGGACGTAAGGAAAGGGACCGACACGATCGACGTCTGGATCGACAGCGGCGTCTCGCACAAGGCCGTGTGCGCGTTGCATCCGGAGCTGCGCGATCCCGCCGACATGTATCTCGAGGCAACCGATCAACATCGCGGGTGGTTTCAATCATCGCTCATGACTAGCATCGCGCTGAACAACCGCGCGCCGTACAAAATCTGTGTCACACACGGTTTCGTTGTCGATCTCGACGGCAAGAAGATTTCAAAATCCGGCACGTACGAGAAGCCAACGGCGGCCGATCATTTCGTAGGCCGCTACGGCGCGGATCTGCTGCGGCTATGGGCCAGCAGCATCGATTACACCACCGACGTCCCGTTTTCGGAAGAAATCTTCACGCGCCTGGCCGATACATACCGCCGCATCCGCAACACGCTGCGCATCTTGCTGGGTAACCTTTACGATTTCACCCTTCACCCTGCCCTCTCCCCATCGAGGGGAGAGGTGGGAGGCCACTACGTGGGCGCCACGAATCGCCTCTCCCCTGGCGGGGGAGAGGATGAAGGTGAGGGGTCGTTGGCATTTACGCTAGTCGATCTCTGGATTCTGGAGCGACTGGATGAAATGATCCGCAGTTGTCGCTCTGCCTACGAGAAATTCGAATTTCACAAGGTGTATCACGTACTCAATCAACTTTGCGCGGTGGATTTGAGTAGCCTCTACATCGACATCACAAAGGACCGGATGTATTGCGACGCGCCGGATTCGCCGCGCCGCCGCGCGACGCAAGCGGTTATGCATGAGATTTTCGCCGCGCTATGTCGCTTGCTTGCACCAATCCTTGTCTTCACATCCGCGGAAGCGTGGCGCCATTCAGAAACAGGTGGCTCGGTTCACCTTCAGGAATTTCCTCAACCAACGGATCGATCTCGCGATGGCGCGCCGAGCGCTCAGATGTCCGAGCTTTTGAGATTGCGCGGCGTGATCGGTCAGGCGATCGAACGCGCGCGCCAGGAGAAACTGATCGGCAACGCTCTGGAGGCCAGGGTTGTTTTGCACTCGGATTCCGATGTGACCGAGAAGATTGATAAGGAGGAACTGGAAGAATTTTTTATTCTGAGTGACCTCACGATCCACCAAGCAAACGAAGCCAGCGCTTCCGTGACCAAAACGCGGTACCAAAAATGTGCACGTTGCTGGCGTCATCGGCCCACCGTCGGCGCAAGCAAGACGCACCGGGATTTATGCGATCGCTGCGAGAGCGTGGTTACTGCTCTGTCAGAGGGAGCTCGATGATCCTTTTCTGTCATTCCGAAAGCAGTGGAGCGAAAGCGCAACGGAGTCGAGGAATCTCTGGCACACTAACTTCGAATTAGAGATGTCTCGACTTCGCTCGACATGACACGAAGGCGGAAAGAACGTGAAATTCATTCTTTTTCTCTCTCTGCCGCTCTACGCGCTGGACCAGTGGACCAAGCAATTGGTTCTGCGATTCATTAGCCCATATGACGCCCGCATAGTGGTGCCGGATTTTTTCAGTCTGGTGAACATTACCAACACCGGCGCAGCATTTGGGTCTTTCAGGGGTAATAATACGTTCTTCATTGTGATTTCGATTATCGCGCTGCTCATAGTTGTAAGCCTTCTCGCACGACGGCAGCAGCCGGACATCCTGCGCGACGTATCGCTTGCGCTTCTTCTCGCAGGGATCCTCGGAAATCTGACCGACCGCTTACTTTATGGGCACGTGATCGATTTTCTCCTTTTCAATTTGCACATTCGATACGCCGATCCCTGGCCTGCATTTAACGTGGCCGACTCCTGCATTACGATCGCGGTAGTGCTGTTTATTTTCCATTCATTGTGGAAACAGAAGAACCCTGGGTAGGGACGCCGCGCAGCGGCGTCCGGTCGGCGCAGCGCGCTGACCCTACCATGCGCGTTGCGCTTCGCACAGCGAAGCGGCTACAGTGGTTCTGTGAAAAGTTCGCCCATGGAAGAGGCTGCCCGCAGAGTAGCCAGGCGGTTGCGGGAGAGCGGTCACATCGCGTACTTCGCAGGCGGTTGCGTGCGCGACATGGTGCGCGGTTTGACGCCGAAGGATTACGACATTGCGACCGATGCCAGGCCGGAAGCGGTGCAGAACTTGTTTGCACGCACGTTCGCAGTCGGCGCGCACTTTGGCGTGATCATCGTTCTGGAAAACGGTTTTCAATTCGAGGTGGCGACTTTTCGTTCCGATGACGCCTACATCGACGGAAGGCATCCCAGCGCGGTGCATTTTTCTTCTCCTGAAGAGGACGCGCAACGTCGCGATTTCACCATCAACGGAATGTTTTATGACCCGGTTGCTGACAAAGTGATCGATCTCGTCGGCGGTCGCGCCGACATCGAGGCAAAACTCGTGCGCGCCATTGGCGATCCGGCACAACGGTTCGCCGAAGATCGGTTGCGCATGCTGCGTGCTGTGCGCTTTGCCACGGTGCTCGATTACGAGATCGAGAAACAGACGTGGGATGCGCTCCTCACCAACGCTGCTTCCATCAGTCAGATCAGCGCGGAACGCATTCGCGACGAGTTAGTGCGGATTTTTCTCTCACCGAATCGCGTGCGCGGCTGGGACTTGCTTGATTCCAGTGGTTTGATGCGCGCGATTCTGCCGGAACTCGACGCGATGAAAGGCGTCCTGCAGCCGGAACAGTTTCATCCCGAAGGCGACGTGTTCGTGCACACCCGCCTGATGTTGCTGCTTCTTCCGGAGAAAGTTTCCGTCCAGTTGGTTTTCGCGGTATTATTTCACGACGTTGCAAAACCAGTTACGGCGCGGATGGATAAAACGGGTCGGATCCGTTTCAACGAACATGATCGCATCGGCGCTCAGATGACGGAGGCGATCATGCGGCGCTTGCGATTTTCAGGCGACGAAATCGAGGCAACCGTGGAAATGGTCAGCCAACACATGGTTTTCAAGGACGCCCCGAGGATGCGCGTAGCGAAGCTGAAGCGGTTTATGGCGCGACCGACATTTGAGGAAGAGTTGGAACTGCATCGGGTCGATTGCGAAAGCAGCCATCGCAATCTCGACAATTACGAATTTCTCCTGCGCAAACGCGAAGAATTCACGAACGAACCGATCATTCCAGCGCCGCTCGTGCGAGGCGACGATCTGATCGCGCTTGGATTAAAGCCGGGCCCGAAGTTTGGTGAAATTCTCGAAGCGGTCGAGACACGACAATTAGAGGGAACCCTTCGTACGCGCGAAGAAGCGCTCGAGTGGGTGAAGGGCGAATATTCGTTAGGCGCGGCCGATTAAACCAGTAGTTACAAAGTTAAAAAAGTTACATGGTTAAAAACGGAACTCGCGGCTGCGCCGATTTAACTTTGTAACGTTGTAACCTTTAACTTTACATCCAATGAGGATTCTAATGATCAGCGCCGAAGGGCCGCCGTTGCAACGCGCAGGCGCGCTAGTCGATGTGATGGATGCGCTGCCGAGCGCGTTGGGTACGCGCGGACATGAAGTAAGCGTCGCTCTGCCGTTCTACGGTGAGATCAAAGAAAATCGCGGATTTAAAAAGAAGGACACAGGCATAGCTGTTGACGTGCAGGTCGGCGAAGCGACTCACGTCGCCCGCTACCTCGAGTGCCGGAGCGCCAGCGGCGTGCAGTTGTTTCTGATTCGCTGCGATGCATTTTTTGATCGCGCCGGAATTTACGGCGAGCGCGGCAAGCCGTACGAAGATAATGCCGCGCGATTTATTTTTTTCTGCAAAGCAGCACTGGAGTTGGCCCGGCGATTGACGCCGCAAGTGCAGATTTTGCACGTGCACGATTGGGCCGCAGCGCTGGTGCCGGTCTTTGTACACGCACAGGGACTGCCGTTCAAAACCGTGCTGACCATTCATCACGTGGCGGAGCAGGGCAGTTTTTGGGGGCTCGATTTTGCGCTCACAAATCTGCCGGAGCGGTTTTTCACCTTGCACGGAGTCGAATTTTTTGGGCGGCTGAACTTTCTCAAAGGCGGCATCCTTTACGCCGACCGAATCACCACGGTCAGCGAACATTATCGGCGCGAAGTCCTGACGCCCTCCGGCGGGTGCGGTCTCGATGGAGTGTTGCGCGAAAATGCGCACCGCCTTAGCGCCATTTTGGATGGCGCAGATTACACGCGTTCGAATCCGGCGTCGGATCGTTTGCTTCCCGCTCGCTACGATGCGCGACGGCTTCGAGGGAAACAGATTTGTCGCGAGGCGTTGCTCAAGGGACTGAAACTCGCGCCTGCGTCGCAGGGCCCCGTTTTTGGAATGGTCACGCGCGTCGTTCATGAAAAAGGCTTCGAAATACTCGTGCCGCTGCTCGATCGCTTACTTTGGGATGACGTCCGCCTAATCATTCTCGGGGAAGGCGATCCGGCCTACGAAACTGCGCTTGCCGTCGCAGCCAGAAAATTTCCGACGAAGTTTGACTACGAGAAAAGTTACGACGAGAAACTCGCGCACCTGATAGAGGCAGGCATGGACATCAGCCTCATACCATCGCGCTTCGAACCGGCGGGCTTGAGCGCGATGTATAACCTGAAATATGGCGCGCTGCCGGTCGCGCGCGTCACTGGCGGAATCCAAGAGATCGTTCAGGATTATGATCCGACAGCCGACAGCGGTTACGGTTTTCTTTGTTACGAGTACTCGAGCGAAGCATTCTGGGATGCGGTGAAACGCGCGCGGGGATTATTCAACGATCGCAAGCTGTGGATGAAGTTGATGAAACGCGCGATGGCGCGCGATTTTCCGTGGAGCGCATCTGCGCAGTGCTATGAAGCGCTGTATGCAGAGCTCGTCGGCGCAACCGACCAAGCAGCGGCTTAGCCTCTCTACTTTTCAGGTTTCCGTTTGCCAGCTCCAGGAATTTGTGGAATTTTGGGCGGCTTTTTTCTCTCCCAAATTTTTATGGCTTACGCAATCATCAAAACTGGTGGCAGACAGTTTCGCGTCGCAGAGGGCGACACGGTCGATGTCGATCTTCTCGATGTGCATCCCGGCAAGACCGCGACGTTTGGTGATGTTCTGATGTTTGCCGATGGAAAAGAGGTGACGCACGGCAACCCGCTCATCGCCGGCGCAAAAGTTACGGCTGAAGTCCTCGAACAGCGCAAGGACAAAAAAGTGATTGCCTTCAAATACAAGCGGCGTAAAGGGTATCACCGCACCGTTGGGCATCGTCGGAAATTGACGCGCGTAAAGATCAAGAGCATCAGTGTAGGAGCGAAAAAGAGCGCGTCAAAAAAAGTCGAGGAATAAAGACGCCTCGCAGCCTATCAACTCTCAACTCTCTTCCATGGCGCACAAAAAAGGACAAGGCAGCGTTAAGAATGGCCGCGACAGCGTCAGCAAAAGGCTGGGCGTAAAAAAATTCGGCAGCGAAACGGTCGTGGCCGGCAACATCATTGTGCGTCAGCGAGGGACGAAATTTTTGCCGGGAAAGAACGTCGGCCTCGGTCGCGATTATACGATTTTCGCGCTGATCGACGGGAGCGTCCGCTTCGATCGCGGCGGGCGACGAGTGAATGTGGATCCGATGGCAGCCTCGTCATCTTGAGCGGAGCGAAGCGAAGTCGAAAGATCCCGTTGAATCACATTAGGTTACGCCACGGGATCGTTCGACGAAGCCTGCCCTGAACAGAATTGAAGGGCTCGGGATCACGAATGCTTGTCGAGCCGGTTCTTTTCGCGGTATAAGCGAGTTTCCCCATGAGATATAACACCTTCATCCTTTTTGGCGCGCCGGGCAGCGGCAAAGGCACCCAGGGCAAAACGCTCGGCACGATCCCGCGTTTTTATCATTGCGCTTGTGGCGATGTATTCCGCTCCATCGACACGCGCACAAAGGTCGGCAAAGCATTCCTTGAATACTCGAGCAAAGGCCAGCTCGTCCCGGATGACATCACAGTGGAACTTTGGCGAGAGGCAATCGATGCCGCCGTGGAAGCGCACAAGTTCAAGCCGGACATCGACACGCTGGTGCTGGACGGTATTCCACGAAATCTTGGCCAGGCCAAGATCATGGATGGAATGATCGACGTGAAAAAAGTGTTTCATCTGGCGTGCCCTGACCGCGAGACGCTCTTTTACCGGCTCAAGAAGCGTGCGCTGAAGGACAACCGCCTGGATGACGCAAACGAACAGGTCATCGAGCGGCGTCTCGATATCTACGAGAAAGAATCGAGGCCGGTGCTCTCATATTACCCGCAAGAGCTGGTCACGGTGGTTGACGCAACCCAGCCACCCGCGAAAGTTCTGCTTGAGATTCTCAAGAGCGTGAACGATGGCGTGTATGAACCAGCAGCAGTTTGAAAATTTCACGGCAGCCAGTCTTTACTGCAATAAGTGCAAGGCGACGATGCCCGTGCGCGAGCGACTGCTTTTGGTCCTGCCTGACCGGGAGATCTTCGATTATCTTTGCACCGGCTGCGGATCGTCGGTAGGCCGGCGCGAGATTACGGCGGGCGAGAAAACGCTGGCGCAGGCGATGGCCCGGCGAACTCGGCGTGCGCCGGTTTCGATTCCGCTTCACTAGATTCCAAAAAAAAGTGGCTTGCTAGGGCGCGACCAGAGCCTGCTCGCCGTGGCGAGGGCGCGCCGAAGAAATGGACGGCCCGGCGGTCCGTCTCTACCATTGATCAAGAATGGCTCCTGGAGGCATGCGCATCGTTTTCATCGGCGCGGGCGAAATCGGCGTGCCGACGCTGCAAGCATTGCTCAACTCAGATCACCAGGTGGTCGGGGTCGTAACACAGCCCGACAAACCGGTCGGACGCGAGCAGCAAATCGAACCGCCACCGATTAAAAAAGCGATCGCAGGGATAGCGGTGCCAATCCTGCAACCGGCGCGAGTTAAAGATGCAGAGGCCATCGAGGAAATCCGCTCGCTAAAACCGGATGTGATCGTCGTCATGGCTTATGGGCAAATCTTGCCGCGCGATGTGCTGGAAATTCCAAAGGTCGCCTGCTCGCGCTGGCGCGGCGCGGCGCCAATTCAGGCGGCAATCGCAGCTGGCGATCGTGAGACCGGCATCACCGTGATGTACATGGACGAAGGGCTCGACACCGGCGACATCCTGCTGCAGCGCAAGATCGAGATTTTACCGGCAGACACTGGCGGATTACTGCACGAACGCTTGGCGCAGATTGCGCCAGAAGCGTTGTTTCAATCCTTGCACCTGCTCGCAGCCGGGAACGCGACCCGCCTACCGCAGGACGGTGCACGCGCCACTTACGCACCGAGATTGAAACGCGAACATGGCAGAATTGATTGGTCGCAACCAGCTGAAGTCATCGAGAGAAAAATCCGAGCGTTCGATCCGTGGCCAGGGGCCTTCATGAAGCTCGACGGCCGAAACCTGAAAATATTTTCCGCATCGGTTATCGATCTCGCCGGCAAGCCCGGAGAAATTTTGCGGAGCGACAATAAGCTGGTTATTGCTGCCGGTAAACGCGCTCTTTCCCTCGGCGAGGTGCAGCTGGAAGGAAAAAGGCGAATGAGCGCTGCGGAATTCTTGCGCGGCTACGCTTCCATTTTGCGCGCGGCAGAGTGATTCTGGGGAGCACAGGCTGCCGGCCTGCTGTCGTCGGCAGCTTGCCGACGACTCCCAACGCAGCGCAAGAATTCGGCGCAACGAATGTTCGATAAGCTTTTCGGCAGGCTGCCGAAAAGCACAGGCTGGCAACCTACGCTCCGCAAAGCGCGGACCCGTGCCCTCCCGCTCCACCATTTTGCTTTCCAAACGTCGCGATCTTCTGTTTGATGTTGATCTGCGGCGATGGAAACGGAAACGCCAGTTTACAAGCGCATCGTGCTGAAGCTCAGTGGTGAAGCGGTGCAGGAGCGCGGAGGGCGGGATAACATCTCACCGGCGGTCGTGCGGGAGATTGCCGAGCGCATCAAAGAGGTGCGCGATCTTGGCGTGCAAGTGGCAGTGGTAATTGGCGGCGGCAACATCTGGCGCGGTCTTTCAGCGGCGGATCGCGGCATGGACCGCACCACTGCGGATTACATGGGAATGCTTGCCACGGTAATCAATGCGCTGGCATTACGAAGCACGCTGGAGCAAATCGGTGTTGAGACCCGTGTCCAAACCGCGATCGAAATGAAAAATGTGGCCGAGCCTTTCATCCTCGGTCGCGCCATTCGCCATTTAGAGCTGGGCAGAGTCGTTATCTTCGCCGCCGGCACCGGCAACCCTTATTTTTCCACTGACACGACGGCAGCCCTGCGGGCGAGTGAGATCCGCGCAGACGTCATTCTGAAAGCCACGAAAGTCGATGGAGTTTACGATCGCGATCCAAACAAGTATCCGGATGCGCGGCGTTATGACCGGCTTACCTTTACCGAAGCACTCACCAAACGCCTTCAGATTATGGATTCGACCGCGTTCAGTCTGTGCATGGATAACAAAGTTCCGATCGTCGTGTTTGACATGTATAAGCCAGGCATCCTGCGCGACGCCGTGCTGGGGCGAAAAGTCGGCACGCTGGTTTGCGACGAGCTTCAACCGAAGTAAGTAAACCTTCAACGCGATGAGCAGAGACGACATCCTTCTGGAAGCGGAGATGGCGATGGAGAAAAGTGTGAACCACTTGGTGCACGAATTTGCTGCCGTGCGCACCGGCAAAGCCGCGCCCGCGCTCGTGGAAAACGTGGATGTGCAGGCTTACGGCTCGACCATGAAATTGAAACAGCTCGCCCTCATCACCACGCCGGAGCCGCGTTTGCTAGTCGTTCAACCATTCGACGCGGGCACCGTGCGGGATATTGAACGCGCGCTCAAGGAGTCGAAGGTCGGCATCACGCCTGCGGTCGATGGGAAAATCATTCGCCTGCCGATTCCCGAGCTATCCGAAGAGCGGCGCAGAGAGCTGGTGCGTTCACTTGGCAAAATGGCTGAAGAAGCGCGGGTGCGCGTGCGCGCAAACCGGCGTACTGCGCTCGACGAAGCGAAGAAACTCAAGACCGCCGGCGAGTTAACTGAGGACGGCTTGCGCGATGTGGAGGACGAAGTGCAAAAGCTCACCGATCGCTTCGTTAAATCCATCGACGATCATCTCAAGCACAAAGAAACCGAGGTCATGAAGGTGTGATCGATCTTCCTCTGCCTCGACAAAGGAGTGTGGCTCCCACGAAGCTTTACGCTCTTCCTCTGAATTTTTGTTCTACTTGGCTAGTCGTTCGCAAGAAAAGCCGAGAGTAAGATTAAGAGGAAGCGGAAGGGAAGATTCATAAAGGTATAGACGGTCCGATTCACCGCATCCATCGATGGTGCGATTAATCGGACAAGGAGTAGTTGCTAGACCGCGAAACTCTCGCCGCAGGAACAGTGAGCCACCGCGTTGGGATTGGTGACTTTGAAGCCGCCCTTTTGCAGGTCTTCACTGTAATCGAGCACGGAGCCGCTAACGAAAAGCGCGCTCTTCGGATCGATGATAAGGCGCACGTTTTGCGTCGGCACAAGAATGTCCCGCTCCTTCGGACCGTCCACCAAGTCCATCACATATTGCAGGCCGGAGCAGCCGCCGCCGACCACCTTGAGGCGCAAGGCACCGTTAGGCTTGCCTTTTTCTTCAAGCAGCGACGCTAATTTCTGCGCAGCTTTTTCGGTCACGCTGATGAGGCGCTCATTGCCAATCTTGTAGTTGGTCTTGGATGTTTCCGTGGTCATCAGATGGCTATGTTTCGGTGCTCTTAGATTTCACGGCGCCGCGAAGCAATTCCGCCACTTCATTTTGCACGGTCTCCAGTTCGTCCAGGCGCAATTGCGGGTCGGGCACGATGAACACGTCGCCGTTCGCGGGCTGCTCGTAGATCAAGACGCGCCCGTTCGTGCTTTGTTCCGTCTTCACTTGTTTCAGGACGCGCTTTCGCTCAAGCATCGCGGCCAGCACGTAGCAGGCGTTTGCAGGCGGATTTTTCGAGGCGATCAGACGGCGGAAGAGTTGCTCCGCATTTTCTTTGGGCACAGGTTCGGCCGGCTTTGGCGGCAGCGGTTCGTAACGCGATTTCCAAAATGAGAACGGCTGAATGTTTTCATTCCGGTTTTGCCAGGCCTCGTCGCTCAAATCCTCGCGCCGATAACCGTCGGCGTCGTGATAGAGCAAAGTGTAAAAATATTCGCCAGGAACAAAGGGCCGCTGGGTCACGGCGCAGACGTCTGCCCGATGCGTGATCGCCCATTCGTTGGGGAGGGGATTCATCGTGTTACCATACGACGCGAGATGAAAAAACGAAAACTCGGTGCCTCGCGGTTGGATGCCCGGAGATAGAGCAGGTAAAGGCCGATTGCCGCGAAGAGCAGGTTTGGAATCCAGGCCGCGAGCAGTGGAGAGACGCGGTCGCCTTCGCCGAGCGCGAGAAACAGGTGAACCAGAAAGTTCATGGAGAAAACGAGAATCACGGCTGCGGCAACGCTCGATAACACGCCGCGGCGCGAGTAACCGATTCCGAGCGGAGCTGCAATGCAGACAACAACCAGACAGGTCCAGGGCAGGGCCAGCCGATACTGTAAATGCGTGCGAAACGGTGCAAGCAGGGTAGCGGGAAAATCCGCGTTGAAGCGCAAATATTCCCGGAGTTCTGGCAGACTCAGGAATTCTGCGCGCTCATTTGCGCTGCGGAGCCGGAACGGGGTTTCACTCCAGTGCTCGATCTTGAGCGAAGGATAAATCTGCTCGTCGGTAATATTTCCTGCATGATCATAGTGCACGACTTTGACGTTCTCCAAATCCCAGGTTTTTGTTTCCGAGCGGTAGTCAGCGCGGCTTGCGATATAGTTGGTAACGATATTGTCGTTGGCGTCCTGTTGCAGCACCTGAACGTTATTGAACGTTTTGCTGCGGGGAAGAAAATTTTGAATGAACCAGGTACGCAAGTCGGTTCGGTTGCGAAAGATTTGACCCTGGATATAACGACTGGGACGCGCCTGTGCTTCGGAGATAAATGTTTTCCGCGCCAGTTCTGCATGAGGCGCAAGCGAATAGTTAAGGGCCATGCTTGCTGCGACTGTGAGCAGCCCCATACCGATCAATGGCAGCAAAACCCGCGGAAGACCCACGCCCGCAGTGAGCATGGAGACGATTTCGTTCGCGCGCGACATTCGACCCAGCGTAAAAAGGAGCGATAGCAGGAGCGACACCGGCAACAGAATGATGAACACCTGGGGGATTTGCGTCGCGTAATAGCGGATGACCAGCCAAAGACCGATGTGTTGGTCAATGAAGGTGGAAATATTGTCGCTGACGTCGAAAATCAGCCAGATCGAGATGAAGCCGGCGATGCAATAGAGATAGACCTGCAAGAAATTGCGAAGGACGTAGCGATCCAGGAGCCTCATTGGTGATTTGGAATTTCAGCTCGCAATTTGCGATTTACAATACGATTTCGGCTACGAGACGGCTGTCATTCCGAGTGGAGCGAGGAATCTCTGATCATTTGTCTAGGCGGCAATTTTCGATTTGAGATTCGCGGGCGTTGCTTCGCTCCGTCGATTGTAGCATGATACGGATGTGAGCACCACAGAACTCAAGCGGATTATCGATCAGCGCAGCCCAGAGGAGCGTAAGTGGATGACTGCGTACCTGCTGGATGAGCTCTTCTCGGTTCCGGAACTGCGGCAGACGGCGGACGAGCTGGCAGAGTTGGCTCGGCGACGCGCTGACATCATCGCTGGCCGCAATCGAGTGAGCGAGGCAGAAGCGGAGGCCGGTTGGGATGCGCTCGACAAAAAGCAAAGGTGAACGGCTGGCAGTTTGTCATTCACCAGGATGCGCTGGAAACAATTGATGCGTTGCCTTCTTCTGACCGCCGGGAGATTCGAAAGGCTCTCTACGCCCTCGTGAATGATCCGTACCACACGCCGGACGCGCAGATTCGGCCACCTGGCGATCGTATTTACCTTGTGAAGCGAGTTCGGTCCTATTACATGGTGTATTGGCTGGATTCGTTCGTGCGCGAGGTTCGCATTGTTTGTGTCGATTCTCCGAAGTGATCGCGCTGAAAAACACTCTTGGCAGTGAATTTGTCGAGCGAGTCCGCGCATTTTTCTCCCCAAACGGCCCCCTGTCGAAGGCAAAGAATTTCGAGTTCCGGCCGCCACAGCAGGAAATGGCGGCCCGGGTCGCGCAAGCGCTGGAGGAAGAGCGGCATCTGGTAGTCGAAGCGGGAACCGGCGTGGGCAAGTCGCTCGCTTATCTCGCGCCGGCGATCCTTTTCGCACTCGAGCGGCACAAAAAGGCGATCGTTTCCACGCACACGATCAATCTTCAGGAACAACTGCTTTACAAAGACATTCCCATTCTGAAAAAAATGCTGCCGGTCGAATTCGACGCCGCGTTAATGAAAGGCCGGCAAAATTATCTTTGCCCGCGCCGGCTCGAGCGCGCGTTGGAAAGCGCAAAGGAACTTTTCACCGGCCCTGAGAAAAGCGAATTGCAACGCCTTGCCGAATGGGCGAGCACGACCCGTGACGGATCGCTCAGCGATTTATCAGTGGAGCCCGATCCAAAAGTTTGGACACAAGTTTGCAGCGAAGCGCACATCTGCACTCAGAGAACCTGCGGCCAAAATCCGCGCTGTTTTTATCAGCAGGCGCGCAAACGTTTGCTGGCTGCCGACGTGATCGTGCTCAA
>QHOF01000339.1 GCA_003219335.1 Verrucomicrobiota bacterium
AGCCGGCGGGCGAACTCTTGCAGAATCAGGGTTGCCGTCGCGCGGAGGATCATGTCGCCAAGAATCGCCAATCGGCCTTTGATTTTCACGTCCGCCTTGTAGTCCATCTGCGTCGTATCTTCTGAGGTTTTGAGCAGATCGACCGTCATATCGGCGTCCACGGCGCTCTTGGTGACCGAATCGGTCCCTTCGGTTCTGACCACCATCTGTTCCGGTGGCCGGCTCTCGACAATCGTCGATCGAAAAACGAATTTGCCTGAGATGGGGCCGACGGTAGCCGCGAGCACGCCTTCGAAAGATTTGTCGTCGATCTGCTTGACCTCTTCGATCCCGGGCAGGCAAGCGGAAAATTTATTGATGTCGATCAAAAAATCCCAAGCCTTTTCCGCCGGGACGTTGAGATCGATCTTGCCGTCGAAAATCATCGCCATCGAATCTCCTCAATAAAATTCACGGGCGATCTTATGTGAGAAAAAACGCGCTGACAAGGGCAGTGAAGGTCACGGACAGGAGATCAAAAATAATCCGGTTCCCTAACCGCAGCGGGGTTATACGAGATCGGGTGAATCTCGTCCACCCTGCGTGAAGGGTGAAGCCATTCAAGTTCCTTTGTTTTTGATCGAAACTTAGGAAACTCCTCTTTTCCCTTTTGAACTGACCGTCTCCGCAGGAATATAGCTAACTTTCAAAAACTCCTTGGGGATTGCCTTTATAAAAGGAGACTGTTTCAAAGCAAAAGAGTTGGGTAAATGAGTGATAGCTGCACTACGAAGTCTTGCGTGGCAAAGATGCAATTCAACCTTCGCTCTCGTCATGGAGACAAACAGGAGCCTACTTGCTTCTTCCAGTTCTTCAGGTTTGGCCGTACTTCTTGGAAAGACTCCCTCGTCAAGTCCAGTCACAAAGACATAGTCGGCTTCGAGTCCTTTCGCCATGCGCATGGTCATTATTCGGACGCTAGTTTGCCCAGAACCATGACGCCCTCTCACCTCGTCGATCCATGTTGAAATTTCTTGGAACATCTCCGATGGTTTGTTCCAGGGTTGCACGATCCGGCCAATAACGTCCAGAAATTTATCGGGAGGGCCTCCGTACGCGACCATCAGTTCATCGAGCGATGGAACCAATTTGGAAAGAAGAGAAGGTGTTTTCGCGTTGGCCTTAACAGCCTCGTGTAGGGAACATTCTTTCTCGATAACGTGCTTCCATAAAGAGCTTACCTGGGAGAGCAATCTTTCTCTCTCTTCTTTTTTGTCCGCCTTCTTCACCCGGCTCGAAGGGACACCAAATTGAGGTCCTTCGAGGAGAAAGTCTATAGATTGCCGCAAAGCAAAATTATCACCTGGTTCTTTCAGCCAATCCCCAAGAGTGTCTAAAGCAAAAAACCCGTCTTCTTATATGATCGCTCTACAATCATAGCTCACTCGTTGGCGGCGCAGCGCGCTAAGGATAGACTTGGCAAAATTTAGGTGTGGAACCAGAATGAGAACATCATGCGATGGGGTAACCTTGGAGCATATGGCGGCAACAATCTCTGCCTCTTTTTCCTCACTTGGCAAGTCGTGAATGTAAATTGGGGTCTCATCTGAGTTTTCGAAAGTGGGGGCAAGTTTAACAGGCGATCTGTCAGCATTGTGCGCCGCTACGATAGCAAGAGCACCTTTGAGAACCCGAGGAGGACAACGCCGGCAGTGCGGCATTGAGCACACTGTTGCTTTATCCCCAAAGTGCTCTCGGAAACCCCTTACGTATTCAGGTGATCCGCCTCTGAATGAGTAGATGCTTTGGTCATCATCGCCAACCGCAAACAAACCTTCCGCAGACGTTCCGGTAAGAAGCCGGATAAACTGAAATTGGTGTAGATTTATGTCCTGATACTCGTCGATGAGTAGATGGCGAGCCCGCTTTTGATGTTCCGATAGAAGGCTGGCATTATTGGTGAGCAGTTGACAAGCTAAGATGATCTGGTCGTCGAAGTCTATGGAATTGCACGCGCGTAAAATTGCGTCATAACTTCGAGCAATCGAATAAAGTTCATGCTTTTCGTCAAGCTGAGTTGACTTCTGCTTTAGATCTGAGACTTGACGACCTCGTTCTCGGTTAACCCCGACCAACTGTGCCGCATCCTCAAACAGAAGTCGTCTGAGTCCGTCGGAATCAATTACCCTAAATGTGCTGGAGAGACCTAGCCCGTTCAGGTTGTTCGTAATAATTTGCAGGCCCAAGCTATGCATCGTTGAAATTTGGCTGGGCTGTTTATCGCGAGGCATGAAGACGTCAGGTTTTTCCTCATCGTTGAGACGGCGCCTCAGATTAAGGGCCGCCTCTGCAGTGAAAGTGATCACTGTAATCTCATCGGGGGAAACACTTTGTTCCTCAACAAGCCACTTAATCCTTAAAGCTAGACTGTGAGTTTTTCCAGTTCCGGGTCCGGCCAATATCAGAACCGGGCCAGGATAGATCGTGTGAAGTGCTTCTTGTTCCGGGGAGGAGTTTTGACTGTTCATCAATTGCTGAGGCGGTAGGTAAAGACTCAACCGCAAATCACGCCTTGGCCTTAGAACCAAGCTAATTAGCCGCTTATTCTACTCGCGAAAATGGGGGCGTCAAACGGAAAAAAGCCGGTAGCGGCGACGCGGCAATCGCGACCCACCTACATCTTGCCCGGATAATCGTTCGGAGGCGCCTCGCCGCGGGCTACGGCGACGGCGGATTTTGCGAGCGCCACGGGACTGGGGCGATCCGCCGCGCTGGCGCTGACATAAGCCCAGCGAATTTCGCCGCTGCGGTTCACGATGTAAGTTACTGGCGAAGCGATAAGTCCGGCCCAATGACCTTCGTTTTCGGCGCCGATCGCGCGGATGAGTTTCGCATCGGGATCGATCAGCAAGCGTAAAGGATAGGGATCGA
>QHOF01000340.1 GCA_003219335.1 Verrucomicrobiota bacterium
CCGGTAAGTCACGCGGAATAGCTGTCTACGAAAGTCGGATAGCTCCTCGGTTTGTCGCCACTTCCCATAACAACTGAAGGTTTTTGGCCGTAAATCATTCGATGCCAACCCCAGCGTCGCCCAATCCACTCGGCCACGGCGTCTGGAATAGCTTTACCTAGAAACGACCAGTGATCGACGTTAAACTCCCACACTTCCTGTCTCACATTCTCAAAACGATGGAAGAGGGCAGCTGCTTCTCCGTAATCGTACACTCGTGATAATGGACAAAATGGTCCATCGGTATTCATGCTGACCCATTCTTCCTTTGTTTGCTTTTTCTTCTTAAGCAGCCCGTCACGATGCCCTTCTAGTTTCCATCGATCAAAGCCTGTAACCGCGGCAATGAGTCGAGGCATGAACTTGGGGAAAAGAGACCACTTCAACAACCTTCGTAGGAACATAATCTCTATGTAGTAGTTTATAGAGCTTCGGTTGTACAACATCACCGTAAAAGTACCCCCTTTTCTCAAAAGCCGATAAATCTCATCGGCAATCTTTTCGGGAGCAGGTGAGTGATGAATTACCCCGAAACTATAGACATGATCCACACTTTCATCGGGGAGTGGCAAGCCTTCCTCAGCGTTTGCGACTTCAAATCGACCCGGCACTTCGAATATTTTGAAGCGTTCACGTGCCAGTTCCACCGAGTTGGGCGTCAGATCAACTCCGATGTAATGCGCGCCGTTCCTCGCAAACTCAATCCCGTCAGTTCCTATTCCGCACCCGATCTCAAGGACATCTTTGCCGCGGAGTGACGGGAACTTTGCAACAATTGGTACGTGCCAGTCACGGCCCTGATAACGTTTCCTAGTGATCTCCTCGAAATACCGTTGGCGATCATCTTCAGAAGATAACGCCGCTTGACAAGGATTGGCATTCCAGAACTCTTTGACCTCTACGATATCCGTTTGCTTCATAAAGCAGTGTGAAAGCGCCTCTACGTCAATATTCTTGGCAATCAGGTCTCAGTTTCCCACTCGTAGTTGCGGATGGCGCCTTACAGGCGCCTGCCAATCAAATTCAACGGGTGGCAGAGTTACTACCGAGGTAGAATTTCTCGATTTTCCTACACTTGATAAGTGATCCAAGAATACCTTTTAGCTTTGTCATTTGTTCCCGCCGGTGAAATCGCATCAGATCGCCGGAAACGGGTCGTGCTACGCGCCGTAAAGCAGCCCAACAGAATCCTGACAACAACGCCAATCCGCCCACAAGGAGTGGTCGTTTAGTCATCCGATAAGCTACACGGAATAGCTGCCAGGTGAAGGATCCGCCCAGATAGTAATCCTTCTCGCCGTAAGAAAACATCGCGCCCACCGCTCCCCGCTCCGCAGTGCCCATCCGCCGATGGTGACGAAAGCGTCTCTCTGCGAAGTTCCGCGTTTTCCATCCTTTCATCCGGGCAGTTGTGACTGCGATCCAGTCAATCCCGCCTGCTCGGTTTGGCAAATATCCTCCGATATCACTGAAGCACTGGCGCCGGAAAACTTGACACGCTCCGTGAACAGAATTTTCACTCTCAAAGCTATCTTTTGTAGAATCAAATCCTTCCTCGTTGTAAGCCGTGCCTGTAACGCCCAGACTTGGATCCTCTATCAGCTTCTCCAGCAGAAACTCAAACTGATCAGGTCCAAAAGATATGTCCGCATCCAGATTTCCGATGGCTTCGAACTCGAGGGAGTGGACTCTTTCGAATCCGGCATTGAACGCGTGAACTTTCGCGGCAAAATTGCGGTACTGCCGTTGCGGCAGACGAAGCAGTTCAATCCAGGGATAGCGGGTAGCGTAGCGCTCTACAATTTCGGCGGTGTGGTCTGTTGACCCGTCATCCACGATGACCCAGCGCTCAGGCAACATGGTCTGACTAACCACTGAGTCCAGCGTCTTCGCAATGAACGCCTCCTCATTGCGCGCTGAAGTGATTAGGACGTACTTCATAATCTAGAGATCAGAAGTCAGATATCACGCTACTGAGGAAACTGGGACGTGGGAGGCTTGTGCTTCTGGCACCTGACTCCTGCCCGGGTGGATTTGAGCGAAGATATCATCCATAATTCGAGCCGTTAAGATGATTTCGCGATAAGGGATCGGAACCGGGCTCCCTTTTCGAACGCTGCTATAGAAGCGTTCAATCAACTCCTTCATCCCGAAGTCCTGATAAAGCCGCTGGCGGAGAAAGTTGATTATGTTGAGCCTTGCGTTTCTAAGATGTTCGAAAGCATTTTTCACTGGTGGAACGAAATAGGTCAGGTAGCTTTTATAAGAACGCGTTTTCTGTCGTATTAGACTTCCCGTGATGATATCCGCGGTGACTGAATGAGATGGCCCGTGAACGCGTAACTGATTAAGGCCCCTGATTTGGGTCGAAAAACAAAAGAATGCTGTCGTGCCACTCTTGTCTCGAATCATGACCCTTAGCTCATCCAGGACTTCTTCTGCGCCGAGGCTACGGAGTTGCTCGCTTTGATGTGCCGTAGCGACAATTTCGGTCACTTCGTCATCAAGGAATTCAGCCAGTTTAGCAATTCCATGGCTAATGATGTTATGAAATAATTGCCCTGGAAGCTCGCGAACCCAATGATTGCGATTTCCGACGAATGCACTGGCATATCTTAAATCTCCGAAGTCGTACGACCAGTAGCTCTCCAGATGAATCGGTCTTCCACCGAGAAATCCTTCTTCTACCAGCCGGCGCATTTCGAGCATCTCGAGAGTAAACAGGTAGTTGTGGCCAACGGTTATTTTTAGGCCGCGGTGTTGAGCCAATTCAATCAACGACTCAGTCTCACTGGCCGTAACAGTAAATGGTTTCTCCAAATAGACGTGGCTTCCCGCCTCGAGACATTCTCTCCCCAGTGTGCAGTGGCTCTGTGGCGGCGTGGTGATATGAACAACATCCGGAGAGACAACTCGGAGCATTTCCTTCAGATCTGAGAAGCATTTAGTGATACCGAAACGTTGAGCGATTTGCTTGGCCATGAGCGGTTCGCAATCGCAAACGGAAACGACTTCGCAGTCCGGGATCCGATGAATCGCCGCCACATGCTGGTCCGCAACCTTGCCGCAGCCTACAAGCGCGACCCGCAGAGTGCGCGAAGTTGATGGTTGACTGTTAATGGTTCAGAGCCTTTGACAATCGAGCGGTTGGTTAACCCTCATCACTGATAACGGATGTCAGATGACCGAGGAATAGGGCTCAAGATTTTGATCTTGCCGCAACCGACTATGGCGATGCGAAGCATGTCTTGTTCAGATGTCAGAGGTCGGAGGTCAGAGATCAGAACTGGCTCAGAAACGCTTTCATCGCCTGTTCCATTGAGACCCTTGGCTTCCAGCCCAACCGGTCTTTCAGCTTCTGGTTTGAGTAGCGATTTCCCTTCCATTCGGCAGAGCAGCGGCGACGATTGAAAGCTGGGGGAACCTGGTTTTTTGACCACTCGGAGTATTTCTCCCACAGCAGGCACATGGCGTAACCGACGATGTAAGGAACTCTAATTGATACAAGAGATTTCGCCTTCCGTTTGTATGCTTTTAAGAATTGTCGCCCTGTCAGTAATTCGTCATCCACAATGTTAAAAGTCTCACCATCGATCCCGGCCTTTAGACCGGCCAACACAACGGCCTCGGCACAGTTATCGACGAAGACCAATGGCAAAGCCTGTGAGCCGTTTACCTGGATCAAAAATCCAAAGGCGCTGGTCCCGACGCGGCCGTTCAATTCTCGCTTCCCTGGTCCGAATACGTACCCTGGCCTGAGAATTACATAACGCAGGTTG
>QHOF01000359.1 GCA_003219335.1 Verrucomicrobiota bacterium
TATATCCACGCAAGATTGACAATGGCGTCCGTAACTCGTGCGAGATGTTGGCGACGAAATCCCGCCTGACCTGATCCATCTTCTTGAGCTCGGTGATGTCGTGAAACAAAACCAGTGCTCCCGTGATCTCGCCTGCGCTGTTGCGTGTCGCGACGGCGTCGAGCTCGATTTGCGAACCGTCCACCGTCAACTCGATGCGAACTGGCCCACCGCGATCCAACGCATCGTCAATAACCCGATCCAGCGTGGCATCGCGCACAATCTCCAGCAGGGGTGCCACTTCTGAAATTTCCGGCAGCGCGAACAGTTTTCGAAACGTCTCATTAGCCAAAATCACATGCCGGTTAGAATCGACCACGAGCAATGCGTCGTGCATCGCAGAGAAAATGGTCTGCATCCCGGATTCCCGTTTTGCGATCTGCTTGTTGAGCTGCTGCAAATCCTCAGAAACTTTTTCCAGGCGTAAGCCAATACGTTGAGCCTGGGCGCCACCGTCTATCAGAAATGTCCGCGGCCGTTCGCCCCGTTCGATCTCGGTAACGAGCTCTTCCACTTGCCGCCACGGTGCAATCCACGTTCGCCATGCGAGCCAGCCAATTGCGATTGTCGTTGCGACAATCGCGCAAAGCAGAAGCCAGATCATTCTTGTTACTCTTCCAGTGAACAAGCCTGGCGCCGTCGAATCAAAGCGGTGGCGGCAGGCGATATAAACGCAAATCTTCTTCGGTGAGTTCTTCCGGCAGAACGAGGTGATAGTGGCGTTCCGCTCTGACGCGTACACCCTCCGATGTAGTCTCAAACTCGAAAAGCGCGATTAAGTCGGATTGAATGAACTGCGCACCGAGCGGGCGGCAGATTGCATCTTTGAACTTCGTGGCACAGACCGCGATGTCCTGCTCGATCTGGACAATACTCAGCCGATCCTTGCCGCCTTTCGCTTGGACTGGGACGACATAGTGCGCACCTTGACGGTCGACTCCGACATACACTTCATCGGTTTCGACTTGCCCGATATTTGGAACGGTCGTGCGCAAATGGCTCTGAAGAGAATAGCACGTCACGCCGGTGAAAATGTCGATCAAGCGATTGTATCGAAGCTTTGCGAGAAGCGCTTGCTCATCGCTGAGCGCGTACTTGGTAATCATTCCTGGAGTGGCGTCTGGCACTTTAATGCGCGACAGGCTGGGATTGGGTGTTATCGCCCACTTTGTCACCAAGACGAACTGATATTTACTGCGACCAACCGGACGAATGATCCATTCTTTGCCTTTTGGCGCTTTGTCAGTGATCGAGCTGGGCAACGCGACTCGATAGCGGAAGCTGTATATCAAATCGCCAAGATTTTTCGGAATTTCGATCCCGATACGCTTCGCCATCGCTGCGATTTCTTCACGTTCGAACGTGACTTCTGTATTGCCTCGCTTGTAATGCGCGAGAAATATTCGCTCGATCAGTTGCTCGTAGCGATTGCGAGCCATCACTTCTTGCCTGGCCAGCGCAAAACAACGATTTCTTCGCGAAGCTGTTCACGCGTAGCCGTTGCAAGTCGCGTACGAAAAAGATCGATTCCGACGACTTCGTAGCCTAGCGATTCAGCAATGGACGCGAGTAGTTGGCCAGTGCGTATCATAATCCGAAGATATGAAGCTTGATCGCCCACGACGTACGCCAGGTGCGCATTGGGTCGCAGAACTCGCCTCAGATCTGCCAAGTGACGAGCCATTCCCCCGAAGTAAAGCTTCGTCACCTTTGCATACAGACGTTCAAAGCCACTGGTTTTCCCAAGCTCAATTCGCCGTGCCTCGATTGCACTAGCAATACGCTGAATCTCTGCGTGATCTGCCACCAATTCATGATCGGAGTCGCCTTTGTACACGCCGCGAGTATTTGATCGAACCATCGTTCGCTTGAGAGCTTGAAGTTCCTTTTTGGAAGTGATGAATCCAAGCAAGACGGTTTCGAGTCGTGTTGTGCGCGTATAATCTTTCTCGTTCGGGTAAGGCGGCGACGTGATAATGATGTCGATTGATTCGGGCAGAACGAGTTTTGCGATGTCCCGCGAATCAGCGTGATGTGCTTCTGTCGGGATGCGCGCCAGAGGCTGGAGCGTCCGGAGATCGTCCGCGACTTGCTGTACGAGACGCAGCCACCGAGAAACTACAGGAGCATCCGTTTTTGCCCTACCGACGCCGACCTCTGGACCGAATTCGAGATTTCCGATTGTGGTAACGAGCGCCTTAGCGAGCGCCAACAACTGATGAGATCGACAACGTTCAGTTCCCTTCGAGCGAATCGCATCGTGTAACACAAGAGACTTGTGAAGCGGCAGCGGACTGATTGAATTTGTCAGCAGCAACTTCTCAACTTCTGGGGAAAGCGTTCGCAACTTCTGGCGATCCGGCATTTCCGCGATCAATGCGGGAGCTGGATCATCAATGATTCCACTCGCTTCTAGTTCAGCGTTCGCCGCCGCCGCGACACGCCGCGATGACTCCTCTAATTCCGCAGGATCGATGTTCCAAGCGGTTTTTGTGGCACTCGCGAAGTGAGCCATTGGATGCGCTTCAACACCTATGCTTGGCACCCGCAGTTTCTTGCATTCGACAATCGTCGTTCCCGTTCCGCAAAATGGATCGAGCACGCGTTTCTCTGGCGAGGCACGAAATCGCGAGAGATAATCACGTACGAGATGCGGCGGATATGAGAGCACGAACCGGTACCAGTCATGTGCCGCGCGATCGTCGTTGCTAAGCTTATTTGCTTCCGGTGAAATTGTCCGCCGAACGGCCGAATCGGCTTCCCGTTCTACTGCGCTTGCCAGCCGTGCCATCGAAAACTGTTTAGCAGAGGTTTGCTCCAATACGAGACGAAATTGTTCTGAAAAACCATCATCACGTCCGCGGGTTAGCTTTCCCGTAGCCGATAACCAAAGCCGCGGATGGTTTCAATCGCGTCACCTGCTTTGCCGAGTTTTTCGCGCAAGCGGCGCACATGCGTATCCACAGTGCGCGTGTCGATGACGCTTTCGTAACCCCAAACCTCGTTTAGCAACCGGTCGCGGTCCTGAACCCGGCCACGGCG
>QHOF01000360.1 GCA_003219335.1 Verrucomicrobiota bacterium
ATGGAGTAGCCCTCTTCGCCATCGGGAGCAATATGGTGGTCAACGACCTTGACGAGATCGCCAGCGCGTAATCCCAGCTCGGGCATGTCGCGTGTCAACGCGACGTCGGTATAAAGTTCAAATGCCACGTTATTTCTTTCTGTCCGGCACCAAGGTAATGAACTTCGTTACACCAGACAAGTGCTCGTTCATCCAGATCGAACAGATTTGAAGCGCACTCCCGGTTGGGCCGGTGAGTGGCGCTCGAATTTCGTAAAGCTCGCCGAACTTTGTTCGTCCAATCAGGATCGCCTCCTTTGAGAGTACTTGGCTTCGCAGGTCATGCAGAAGCTGCTCGGGATTCGCGGCAGTGTAGCCGGCTTTGGCGAGAAATGCGGACTTGTCGCCGCGTGCTTGCCTCACGAGTAAATACTTCGTCAACTTCTCAGGCGCGATCGTTGCGTTGTTAGGCAATTTCACAGGCAGATTCTGGCGAAGCTGGAGCGGGATGTCCATCGCCTCGCTCACACCAGAAAAGAGCAAATAGGTAGAGGCGACTGACCTCAGCCGCAGACGAATCTTAAGTGTTCGACGTTCGATGTTCGGCGTTGGATGTTCGAAGTTCTCTCGGTTCGAGAAAAACAACGACTCATCCGTGTCATCCGCGGAATCCGTTGTTCTTCAAAGTTTCTCCACTTTCCCGCGTAACCTCACGCCGAATTTCCGGCTGTACATCCGTCAACGGCCAGAAATGAACTCCTCAACAACGAGAAATCAGCGAAGGCCAAAACAACAAAAGGAAATCAAATCATGAACAAAACAAATATTAAACAACATCTGCGCAGAGCTTTCGTTGCACTTGCAGCGGTCGGTGCACTGTTAGCTTTGCCGCTGGCAGATGCCAGCCCGGGGGAAGCAAGCGGAACCGTAGATGGGTGTGCAACCGTTCTCCCAGATGTGAGCTACCGCGGGAATCTCGAGATTGACACTGGCCCCATAACTCAAACGTTCACTGGTACTTTCACGGGTACCTGGATCGCCACGGAAATGGATGAAATCCCTCCCCACGGCGAGGACATCGCCCACCTTAGCGGAGTCTTCACCGGTACAGTTGACGGGAGTCCTATAGGCACGGCGGTCTTCACGGGAACAGGGATTGGTACCCCTGGCCGCATGTCTCTACAGGTGATAGTGGGACAAGGGACTGGCGGCTTGGCCGGTTTGCACGCGAATCTTACGTATGGGGTTCCCACTTTCTTTTGCGATCCCAGCACACCATGCCCGCCGCCCTGTTTGTTCGAGGTTATCGCCAACTATGCTGGACTATATCAGTTTGGCCCGTAGGCGGCAGGCGCCATTCGCGTTCTCAGGTTTTCTGAATGTTCCGCGTAAGCTCACACCGAATTTGCGGCTGTATATCTGTCAACGGCCGGAAATGACTCATCAATAACGAGGAGTCACAGAAGGCCAAAACAACAAAAAAAGAAAACTCAAATCATGAAAAATCAGCCAACTAAATCTAAATCGACAATAATCCACATAGTGGCAGCTTGCCTCGTTCTGGCAGTGCTTGGTCCGCCGGCAGCGGAGCTTACAACTGCAAGCAACGGTAGAGGTGGCCCGCCAATTTTTTATCAGGGCACCATCATTCTTCCCGGCATCTGCGGCTTTGATGTTCAAGTTAGCGGTAGCTTCAGGCAAGGAGTGATATCTCTCCCAGGAGGTGATTTGCTTATCACGAATCCGACAAACTTCCCCACTTTCACAAATCTGTCCGATCCCTCGAAAAGCGTGACGTTGAGCAATACCGGACCAGTCAGAATCTCTGCCGACCAGAATGGCAACATCGTGGTTGTGAGGACGGGCGGTAGTGTCCTGTATGCTCCATCTTACGGACTTAAGTTCCTGATCGGAGAGTGGACCTTCACGATTGATGCTAATACCGGCGATCTGATCGATGGGACAACGGGCAACCGACAAATCATAGATATCTGCACGTTGATTGATTGATTTTCACCAACTTGCGACTTCTGTAAGTAAACACCGCTCGCGATCGACCTTCTCTTAAGTGGTCGCGAGCGGTTGGATGAGATTCACCGCCTTATCCGGGCCATCCGCGGTTCTCACGTTCTCTGCATTTTGCGCGTAACCTCCCCCCAAATTTCCGGCTGTACAGAAGTGAATGGCCCGAAATGAACTCCTCAACAACGAGAAATCACAGAAGGCCAAAACAACAAAAGGAAATTAAATCATGAACAAACAAAACATTAAATCGATACTAACCAACGCAAGATTACGCCTGGTAGCGGCAACTTGTTTAATCTTGGCGGGGCTGGGCCTCCCAACAGCGGAGCTCGCACGCGGTGGTGGCTCCCCGCCAGGGCCATTTACCATGACGTTCACTATCCCCGCCTCCGTGTGTGGCTTTGAGGTTCAAGAGACAATCACCGGAAAGCTAGGGGTGATTAGTTTGCCGGGCGGTGGCTTTCTCGTTACCTCCCTAGCTACAACCGCCGTTTTCACGAATCTCTCCGATCCCACGAAAAGTGTGACGATTAATGGTTTTACTGGCCCGGCCATAGTTACCTTCGATCAGAATGGCAACACCGTCGTGAGGGGCCTCGGCCGCGGCGCTATTGACGATCCAGCAACGCCAGGATTCGGGATTCGGTTCCAGATCGGAGATTTTACCCTCGTGTTTGATCCAAACGGCAATCTCCTGTCGGACACCGGGAACGGGCAAGTTACAAATGTCTGCGATTTGATTAATTGATTTGCTGATCCCTGCAACTGCAGAAGATAAAGCACCGCTCGCGATCTGCTATCTGAGACGGGTCGCGAGCGGGCGCACGTTCGACCAGCTAAAGAGCAGCAATTGGCAATCAGCCGTCACGCCTGACCGCGTGGCGGCTCTTTGCTTCATAGCTGTGATCGTTTCGGATCGGTAACCACGAATTAACGCGAATTCACACGAAGCTCCGATGGCTATCGCGAAGACCTTCGCAGTTGCATCAGTTCCGATGCAAACGACTCACGCGCCATTCGCGTTCTCAGG
>QHOF01000361.1 GCA_003219335.1 Verrucomicrobiota bacterium
CTTAGCGAAGGCGGGTCGCCTCCCTCGCGCCGAAAGAAACGGTAAACAGGTAGGGGCGATTGACCTCAATCGCCTGTTCATTGTAGCCGCGTTGCTGTGTCGATGGGTTTTTGGCTGACGAGAGTTGAGCCAATTACCTCTCGCTAGTCTGTCGAGCCGAGAATGCTATTGAGCAGGGGCCTCATCCGCGACATCCGCGGTCGTTTCCACATTTCGCATAACCTCGTGGCCGTTTCCGTTCTGTACATCGGCGAAAGGCCAGAAAATGATTCTCTCACAACGAGAAGTCACAGAAGGCCAAAACAAGAAAGAAAATTAGAAAGAAGAATAATCATGAAGACAAAATTACTTAAGAGCATAACGAGCTGTTTCCTGTTTGCGTGTGCATTGGCTAGCCTGATCGCCAGTATGGCGCTGGGCACATCCGCTACCGCGCGGGCGGCGATCGCCCCGCTAACTTGCAGCGTCCACACGCTGCACGGTTCGTATCTATTCGCCACGGTCAGCATAAACGGGGTGATTATCACCTCCAGCGGAACGCCAGGAACCTATACGGTCAATGCAGACTGTACGGGAACGCTCACGTTTACCGGCGGCGCAGGCTATGACATATTCGTCGAGCTTAACGGCCAGCAGCTTTGGATGATCCAGACGTCCGGTCCGACGCCAGCAGTATTTGAGGGGACGGCAACACGGGTGCCGTAGTAAAAGCTCTTCGGGCTGTTGCGACGAGATACGACGTCTGGCCGATTACGGGGTTTGGCGCGCCACATGCGCGCCAAATCCGTTTATTCAATGAAACTGGCTTGCTGAAACGTCGTGCCGGCGTAATTGCGGCCGGGATCGCTTACCGGCGGCTGCCGGAGTCAGCGACTCCGGCTACAGGTCGCTGCTTTGCAGTAGAACCGCACCAACACGTTTCATCTCATCGAGTGCGCGACCGATGTCGCCCGGCTCAAGCTCAATCCCGCGGCAGCCATCCAAGATGACGTGCGTGTTCAATCCTAGGTGCCGAGCATCCAGCACGCTGTATTTCACGCAGTAGTCCAACGCCAGACCCATCAGGTAAATTTCTTTGATCCCGCGCTTCTCCAGGTAAGGAGCCAGCCCGGTGTGACGGCGATGCGCGTTATCAAAAAATGTGCTGTAGCTGTCGATCCGCGGGTCGATTCCCTTGTGAAAAACATGCGCGATTCGGCTCGTGTCGAATGCAGCTGCGAACTCTGCGCCATAGGTGTTCTGGACGCAATGCACCGGCCAGAGGATTTGTTCGATCCCGTCAAGCATGATGCGGTCACCGGTTTTTTTACCGGGATGATTTGCGGCGAAGCTGCCATGCTCCGGGGGATGCCAATCTTGCGTCGCCAGAACCAGCTCGAAACGCCGCTGCAATTCATTCGCAAGCGGGATGACTTCATCACCGTGCGGCACAGGCAACGCGCCGCCCGGCAAAAAATCATTCTGAAGATCGACGAGGATTAGCGCGTTCATTTTGGGTTGCGTTGCGTGCTACGTCCTCGTTCGCCTCTCCCCTTTCCTAAAGGGGAGAGGATGAAGGTGAGGGTTTCCAAGTACGTACGGATCGGCGATTCGAACCCTCACCCTGCCCTCTCCCTTGTGAAGGGAGAGGCGGAAGAAGGCTCCGGCATGGAAGGTTCTCACTTTGATTCTTCCTTCGCGTGCGCGATTAATTTCGATCTCAACTCATGCAATGATCGTTCCAAGCCGATCTTGTAAGGCCTCGGGTCCTTCAACTGCAACATCTCGGGAGGCGCGCAACTGAGCTGGGTGCGCACGTGCTCACGCGACGCCTCGATTTTCGGCGCTTGATAAACAAGTTGGCCTTCACAGAAGATGGGCACCAGCAAATCGAAATACTCAGTTTTCCCAGGAATCTCCGTCTGCTCTTCAGTTTGAAGATCTACAATTTCACAAGGTTCACTTATTGGATGATCAATTTCATAAATCGCGTCGGCAACAAAGCGGCCGTCCGGCTGATGAAACCGCCGGACCTGCAATGAGCCTGGGAATGAAGTCTTCGCGCGTTCATCGGAAAATTTGATGCGATATTGCCATTGACCGCCGGGGCGTCGCACGGCACCGAGTTTATAAATGCCGCCGAGAGCGGCATCCGGCTGGCCGGTGGCGAGCTTTGTTCCCACACCCCAAATTTCGATCTTCGCTCCGCGCTGTTTCAGGTCCGCGATGATGTATTCATCCAGATCACCTGAGCAGACGATCTTTGCGTTGATGAAACCAGTCTGGTCAAGCATCCGCCGCGCTTCAATGCTCAAAGCGACTCGGTCGCCAGAATCGAGCCGCACCCCGATCATTTCGTGCCCGCGCTTGCGCAACTGTTTGGCTACATCAATCGCGTGACGCACGCCCTCGATTGAGTTGTAGGTATCCACGAGGAAAATGCAGTTATTCGGCATCGCCTTTGCGTATTTCTCAAACGCGTCCCGTTCGCTCTCGAAAAACATGATCCAACTGTGCGCTTGCGTTCCGCTGACCGGGATGCCGAACTGCTCGCCTGCCTGCAAATTGGATGTGCCTGCGCAGCCGCCGATGTAAGCCGCGCGGGCGGCGGTCAACCCGCCATCCACGCCTTGGGCGCGGCGCAGACCAAATTCGATTACCGGATCATTTTCAGCAGCCACGCAGACGCGCGCCGCCTTCGTGGCGATGAGACTTTCGAAATTGCAGATGTTCAGCAGAGCCGTCTCCAACAGCTGGCATTGGGCAACGGGACCGCGAACGCGGACCAGCGGTTCGTTCGGAAAGACAAGCGTTCCTTCCGGGAGTGCGTCAATGTCGCAGGTCAGTTGCAGACTACGCAGGAAATCCAGAAAACCAGAATCAAACAGCGGTTCGCCATCGTTGCCGCGCTGCGAGGCGAGATAATCGATTTCTACCTCGGTAAAATGAAAGGCGCGCAGAAAATCGATTACCGTCGCCAGCCCGCAGGCGATCGTAAATTGTCCGCCGAAGGGGTTCTCCCGGAAGGTCACGTGGAACGCTGCCTCGTAATCGCTCACGCCGACCTTCCAGTAACCGTACGCCATCGTGACCTCGTAAAGGTCGGTCGTTAGGGCGGAGAAATTGTGAACGAGTGGCTCCA